>JADLEX010000094.1 GCA_020845895.1 Deltaproteobacteria bacterium
CGCCGTCCATCACGCGATACTCCATGTCCACCGTGTGCGGCGACGCGGGCTCGATCGCGTCCGCGGAAGCCATTTCGATCGCCGCATCCGCGATGTCATCCGCGGAGGCCGAGTCGTCTGATGCCGGCTCGTCCACCGTCACCGCGCTGTCTGTCTTCAAGGCGTTTTCCGTGACTTCCGGTGAGATGGCCGCCGCGGTCACGGTCGGCTCGACGGGGATGCGCTCTTTTTTCACGCGCACCTTGAGCGACTGGCCGGGCTTGAGTTTGGCGTTTTTCTTCAGGCCGTTGAGACGCGCGATCTGATCGACCGTGGTGCGGCTGCGCTTGGCGATCGCCGAAAGCGTGTCGCCCGACTTCACCTTGGCGCGCTCGACGCGCTCCACGGTGCGGAAGGTCGGCGCGGCGGCGGCGACCGGTTCGGGCACGTTCGCCGCGAGGTCGGTCTGAGGAGACGCCCCCTGCGTCGGCATGGGAACCTCGGCGGCCGCAATCGGCTTCGTCGGCTCCGCGTTCGACGCGATCTGTGGTGTGTCGCTGTCGTCTTCCCAGGCGCCGGCCACGGGCACCTGGATCGAAACCTGTTTGCGTGTCTGCACCTTGAGGCGTCGGCCCGCCTTGAGCGCTTTGCTGCTCTTCAGGCCGTTCCAGCGCATCAGGGTGGCGGTCTTGACGCCGTATCGACGTGCGATGGCCGAAGGGGTTTCTCCCTTGCGCACCGTGTGACCGGTCCAGACCGTTTGCCAGTCCTTGATGGTCTGGAACTTCGGCATCGGACCGCGATCGACTTTGTCCAGGCTCGCCAGCGGGATGTAGCCGTTTCCCGGATGGCGCGGCGTGCCGGCCTGCGCGAGGCGCGCGAGCTGCTCGTCGGAATAGAAGTAGTTGCGCGCGGCGGCCACGGCGATGGGCGACCAGAAACGCGCATGAATGTGGTTTCGGTGGCCGCGCGCGTGGCGGATCATGGCGCGCCGGTTGTGCCCGTTCACCTCGAAGACCGTGTCGAGGTAGGAGTCGGGCGCTTTGAGCTTGTACTTCACGTAGTTGTACAGCATCGCCTGAACGCCGCTGTCGATGAAGATGTACTCGGTCTTGTTGTCTTCCATCAGGGCTTCGAGCAGCGCCCACGTGCGGGGCACGTCGAGGTTTTCCGCCGTGGCCGACTCGAAGAAGCGCGGCTGGCCCTTGCCCTTGTGATAGAAGCTGATGTCCACGTCGCGGCCCGACTGGTGCGATCGGTGCGGACGCAGTTTGCCGCCGTTATGGGCGGAGATGTCGCCCACGACGAGCAGGTGCGTGCCCCTGGGATACTGCTGGTTGACCTTGGCCACCGCGTACTTGAGCGCGGCGACGGTTTCCGGCGTGCCCCAGTTATGTCCGTCGCGCACGATCATGCCGGGCGCGGACGCCAGTTGAACGCCATTGACGAGGCGACCGCCCGAGGCGGCGCCCACCGACAGACACGGAGCCGCGGAAAGATTGCGGCCGGTCAGGTCGATGTTGTCCGGATTGATGGCCGCCAAGGTGGGGTCGACATCGTCTTCCACCTCGTCGGCGACGTCATTCTCGTCTTCCTCGCCCCCTTCTTCGGGTGGCGACGAGTTGAGGTTGCCATTCTCCGCCGGCTCTTCATCCGGCGAATTGCCCTGATTGAGATCCGAAGCACTTGCGTACGAATCCACAGAGTCTTGCTCGTTCGCGTCGGCGGAGTTCGCCGAGATCGTGTCGGTCAGGGGAGCGGCCTCGGGATCCATGGCGGCGAGTGCTCCGGTTGCCCAGAGCGCGACCACGAGGATCACGAAGATGCGCACGCCCCTCGCGGACTTGCGTTGCTTCATGCCTTGCCTTCCTTTCGTTGGACCAATGCCCATTGCGAAAGAACACCGTTGCGGTTTGGAAAAGAACATTCTGACGCGTTTTGGGCAAAAGCCGCTGAGCCGGTCGAATTTACCCGGATCGCAACGGGTCTGTCAACCGGGATAACCGGATGAAAAGCTTGGGGAAATTGGCCCTAACTGCTGAGAATCGTTCTCAAATCGGATCGTCGAGCCCGGCGAGCGCCGATGCGTCGCGCTTGTAGACGTCCGCCAGAAAGACCGCGTGGCCTTCTTCATTC
The DNA here is from genome assembly GCA_020845895.1 of Deltaproteobacteria bacterium. Classification (NCBI taxonomy): domain Bacteria; kingdom Pseudomonadati; phylum Myxococcota; class Myxococcia; species Deltaproteobacteria bacterium. The sequence goes on from JADLEX010000094.1 coordinate 2,116, forward strand.
GTCGAGACGGTGCTGTACTCGATGAAGATCGGCACCTTGTTCTGCAGGTTGATCTCGCGGGTCCCGTGCCCTGCCAGGATCTTGTCAATCTCGGCCACCGCGGGGTGATTGTCTTTCGTCAGCAGGAACGCGGCCATGTCCAGGGGGTTCTGGAGCCGAATGCAACCGTGCGAAAATGTTCGGATTGTCTGGTTGAACAGGGGCTTGGTCGGCGTGTCGTGCAGGTACACGTCGTGCTTGTTCGGGAACAGGATCTTCACGCGCCCCAGGGCGTTGCCCGGACCTGGGGGCTGGTAGGCCGCGACGGGCATGCCGTCCTTGTTGAAGTGGGCCTTGTAGCCCTTCTTGGTGAAGTACTCCTCGTCGGCGACCCACTTGGGGAGTTCCTCGTTCTTGAAGATCCGGGGCGTCATGAACCACGCCGGGTTGTAGACGACCTTCTGGATTTCGGCCTCGAACTCGGGCGTGTGGTTGAGCGGATTCAGGTTTCCGACGATGACCTTGTGGCGACGCAGGATCTTGCCGTCCTCGACCACCTCGACCGCGAACTCGGGCACGTTGACCCGCACATAGTAGTTCTTCCATCGCGAGCCGGACTTGCGCTGTTTGGCCATGGCGAGGCGAATGCGCTTCACGCGGTCCGAGAAGGGGATGTTCATCGCGTCGATGGTGCCCTTGCCGACAACGCCGTCCGTCGGGAGCTGGTGCGTCGCCTGATATTGGACGAGGGCTTCCTTCGTCGTGTCGTCAAACGTGCCGGTGATGGGTCCGGTATAAAAGCCCGTCATCTCCAGCCGCTCCTGGACGGCCTTGACGAGGTCGCCGCTGGATCCTTTCTGCACTTTCGACGCGGGTGCCGGAAGCTTGGGAAGGTCGGCGTGCTTGGCGGCGAGCTTGCGGTAACGGTCGAGCTCGGCCCGTAGCCGCAGGTAGTGCGGTGTGTTGGGCACGGCAGCGGCGATGGCGCCGGAGAAGTCGGCGAGCGACTTCTCCCAGTTCGCGAGGAGCATCTCGTCCTTGAGACCCATGGCGCGGACGTACTTGAAATATGCCACCGCGTTGTCGAGCTCGGTGTTGAACTCGGCCTGCGACCTCGCCAGGATCGCGGCCTTGGTTTGATCGTACGCCTTGTGCACGACTTCGTACTTCGCCCCGAACTTGGGCTGGAGCATCCATTCGAGAATCGCCGTCCCGGTGAGTTCGGGGGCGGCGTCGTTTTTCGACTCCTGGGTCAGGTGTTCGATGAGCGCCTGCTTGCCCGCTTCGTCGAGGGAAACCCGACAGGCCGCCTCGACCTCGTTGGCCCGCTCCGCAACGCTTTGTGCCTCGGCCTTGAGTTGGTCGGCCAAAAAGTTCGTCGGATTCATCCCGTCGTCGAAGGACGAGTAGAGCGTCGCGATCAACGCCTCGTGGTCCTTCGTGAGCTTGCGATCGACGACGAAACGGAATTTCTCGCCGAAGTCCTGCGTGTAGATCGCCTTCGTCTGCGGCTCGATCTCGTGGATGTCGGTCAGGCGCGCGCCGTAGAGGGCATTGATCTGGTCGCGCAGCGCGGTGTCGTTTTCGGCCCGCGCGCGGATGAGGTCGGGAAGATTGAGGCCAAGCGCCGTCACTTCCCGGGTGGCCTGCGTGCGAAAGACAGCCGTGCACGCGCTGAGAATCAGCACGCCCGCCAGCGCCGTCAACGCCGCCCTTCCGGCTTTGGAAAACCGTCCGTTCACGCCGTGCATCCTATCCGCATCGCGTTCGTGCGAGTTATGATCTTTCCCGCATTTTCCGATGCGATCGCGTTGCAGGGAGCGCTATTTACACGACCTGTGGAAAAAATTCCAGAGATTTTTCCGGCATTTTCGCGCCGCGATGGGAAGAGCCGAGAAATATTCAAAAAAATCAAGGTTTTACGCCGGGAAAACCGAATATGCGTCGATTATTCTTGGCTTCCCGGTCGAACTGTGGTACGAAATTGCCCTCGTTGGGGGAAATCGAGGTACGATTCCTTCGAGCGTACGGCGCGGTCGGGCCGATTCGCGCCGGTGATCTGCGTGATCCCTAAACCCATTTTTCGGAGAAGGACCATGAAGAAGACGCTGGTGTTGTCCTGTGTGCTCGTTCTCGTGCTCGCCGGTTCGGCGATGGCGTTCGGCGTCGGCGATATCGCCAAGGCGGCCAAGAACGTCGCGTCGGCCAAGAGCAACGATCTGATGCTGGGCGGCGCGTCCGCCGATCTCAAGAAGTACGAAGGCACGCCCTACGATCCGGGCAAAAAGACCTACAAGACCTTCGGCGACGCCACGTGGGATACCCTGGCCGCGTCGAGCTCGAAGACCGCGATGGTCGTGGAATTCTCCGACAAGGTGCTGGCCGACGCCAACGCGAAAAAAGAAGACGTCGATGCGGCGATCAAAGCCCTCGAGCCCCTCTCCACCGAAGCTCCGAAACTCGTGAAGAGCCTGATCGATTTCGTGACCGGCGTCGCGAGCGACACCTCCAAAGCCGTCATGCTGGCCGAGGCCAAGAGCGTGAAGGACAACCTGACGACGATCGCCGAAAAAGCGCCGAAGGTTTTGGCGGCCCTGAAGGACAAGGCGACAGCCATGGCCGGCGCCGCGATGTAATCGCACGATCCGAACTTCGAATTTCGAATCGCCCCGGGGGAAACCTCGGGGCGATTTTTTATTCTGGTATTGGGTGCGCTCTGGTATTCCGTGTGGTCTGGTATCCCATGTGGCGCGGGCGCCCCCGCCCGCGACGTTGGTCAATGGGTCGTCGGTCGGTGGTCATGGTCGTTGGTCGGGCGCGATGGGCGCGATAAATCGCGCCCCTACGGCCCCCGTCCATCCGTGGAATCCGTGTCCCCGGATCGCGCCGCACGTTCCCCAAACAAATCGGCGCGGACCTTGCGGCCCGCGCCGATGCGCGTTCGGGATGGTGCGAGGATTACTCCTCGAAGATGAACTCGACGCGGCGGTTGTTTTCCTTGCCCTCGTCGGTCTCGTTCTCGGCGATCGGCCGCGACTCGCCGTAGCCGATGGGCTCGAGCAGTTCGGCCTTGATGCCGTTGTCGGCGAGGTACTTGGCGACCGACGCCGCGCGCTTCTGCGACAGGTTCAGGTTGTACTCATCCGTGCCTTCGGCGGAGGTGTGACCCTCGATGATGAGCTTCTTGTAGCCGCCTTCGGCTTCCTTCAGCTTGATCTGGCGGATGACATCCTGCAGGACCGGGACCGACTCGGGCCGCAGGTTCGCGGAGTCGTAGTCGAACCGGATCGAGCCGATCTTGATGATGATCTGACGCAGTTCGATGGTCAGCACGTTGGCCTTGTTGGCGACGACCTCGAAGGGCTGATCGACGCGCTCATAGCCCTGCGCCCAACTGCTGATGACGAGGTTGCCGGCGTCGTACTTGTTCTCCCACTTGCCCTGGATGGCCTTGGCCGCCTCGACCTTGCCGCTCACCGTGTTCTTGATGAGGATCGCGGCGCCGTCGATGGGTTTTTGGTCTTTCTTGTAGACGACGTTGATGGTCAGCGTCGTGGGCTGCTTCTTCATTTCGAGCTGGATCACGACCTCGGTGGTCTTGCCGATGAGGACGAGGCCCTTGCCCGACTTGGGATTGTAGCCGTTCGCCGTGGCGACGATCGTGTACTCACCGGGGTTCATCATCGCACGGTACTCGGCCGACTCGTCGGTCGGCGTCTTGAAGGTTTTGGACGGGGTCTTGGGATCGGTCGTCTTGGGACCCGCCACGGTCAGGGTCGACACGACCGGCTTGCCGTCTTCGGAGACGACGCGGATGTTGAGCTTGCCCTGCGTGGGGCCTTCGCAGCGCGGGTAGTAGTCGATACCCGCGATCACGCGATACGACGGGGAGCCCACGCCGCTCGTGAGGCCGGCGCCGGCGCCGCCGATCACGCGCGGACCGTTCTTGCCGAACTTGTAGCGCAGCGTGCCGATGACTTCCATCGGGTTCGCCTGAAGCTGCTCGTTGGACGACGAGTCGAACTGCTGGCCCCACCATTCGATCGAGAATCCGAGGCCGTTCTTGAAGTCGCGCGAAAGGCCCGCGCCGAAAAGATAGGCGTTGCCGATGTCCGTGCCGAACACGGTGCGATTCGGACGCACCAGATATCCACCGTTCAGTCCGATGTTGAAGACGCGGAAGTCTTTTTCCAGCATCATCTTGCCGCCGAAGTTCGTCGTGCCTTCGCCGAGAAAGATGTCGGGATCGCCCGTCGGGAAGGTCGCGAAACCCGCCAGCGCGAGGCCGAGCGTCTTGTTGCGCTCCTCGTTGAAGACGCCGAGCTTGATCTCGGCCTTGATGTCGCCGAGCGCCGCTTTGTCCTCGAGCGGCGTGTCGCCCGGGTCCTCGCCCGCATCGGGATCGTTTTCCACGTTCTCGAAACTCTTGGCGCGGCTCTGCAGATGGAACGGGACATCGACGCCGAGGCTCAACCAGCGCCACGGCGAAAACGCCGCGGTCAAGTTGGCCGACGTCACCGCGTTCAGAATGCCCGAATCGAATTCGTCATCGACGCGGACTTCGACCACGCTGCTGGCGTAGTTCGCATACAGACCGAAGCCGTAGCACAGCTTGTCGAGCGTGCGCGCGTCTTCGATCGCGAGGAAGTGACCGTTGAAAATGCTGGGCCGGAACATCTGCGCGTCGATGGCTTCCTGCGCGAAAGCCGGGGCGGCGAACAATGTGAGAACGACCGCGAACAACCCCGTGACGATGCCGAAACGACGCATCCCGCACCCTCCGAATCGCCAAGCACAAAGACCGACCGTTCGCGATCGGGATCGCGGCACGCGGCCGGCGCAGGCGGATTTTCCGACCAAAACGAACGCCGTTTTGGTTTTGTCAGGGAAAAGAGAGCAAACTCGCGCCCTTCTCGCATAGCCCCCCTACCTTGTCAAGAACGAACGACCTGTTTTCGCACGCGATTCGCGTCGCCGCGAGGGCGATGGCGGGCGGACCGGATCGCGGCGCGCGCACGCGGCATATCTCGAAAACAGTTGACCGTTCATGCGATGCGACCGGGCGGGATGTGCGGCCAAATATTTACGACGTCGTGATCCATGGATCTGCCGGCGTGACCGGAAGCGATCGACGGGATGGCGAGCTCGCAACGCCCTCCGCCCGATCACCCCCGCGTCTTGGTCGCGCATGTCCCGCGCGGGACCGGAAGAAAATCCAGGCTGACCGTCCGCAGGCGCGGGTCATTCCCCGGGGGAGGATGCGCTCGGTATTTCGAAGCGGAAATCGATCTGCCGCCCTCGAATGGTCTTCATGCCCGGGATTTGAAGGCGCTCGGCGTCCGTATACGCGAGGCTGTGCGGGAAGCCATTCGGGTCATGTGGCACAGCCGCCCCCGGCTGTGCCCCGTCTTGTGCGCCCGGCATGGGCGCTGTCTTGTTGGTGGAAGTCCGACCGAGAGGAGGCCATCCCGATCGAAGCGAGGCGCAACCGCGGAAGGGCGACCGACCGTGGGGAGGAAGCGTGGAGCGAAACCGCGGACCGACGTACAGAAACCGGATTCGAGGCGCTGCCGAGCGGGGCGAGCGGGCGAGCGACCGCGAAGCTCGGACGGCCGAAGCTTGGGCGGCGTAGATCCGGCGGTCGTGCGGGGAAGGACAGCGTTCTTTCCTGGGGAGATCTCGCCTTGCGCTTGAAACGACCGCGTTCGTGGTTACGTTGAATGCACGGGCTCGTTTGGAACCCACGGAGAACGGACATGCGAACGGACAAATTCACCCTCAAGACGCAGGAGGCGCTCGCCGACGCCGCTTCGATCGCGAAAAAAACCCGACACCAGGCCGTGGACGCCGATCACCTGCTGCTGGCCGTCATCGAGCAGGATGGCGGCATTGTCGGTTCGATCCTCGAACGCCTCGGCGCGCACCGCGACGTGATCGCCCGTGAAATCGAGGAGAAGCTTGCATCGATCCCGGGCGTGAGCGGCACGAACTCCGAAACCTACATGTCGCCGCAGCTCGGGAGCCTGCTCGAACTCGCGCAGGTCGAGGCCGACCGCATGCGCGACGAGTACGTGAGTACCGAGCATCTGCTGATCGCGGCGGCGGGGATGGAGGGCACACGCGTTCACGCCATCCTCAAGACGCACAACGTCACGCCCGACGCGATCTACCGCGTGCTGGCGGCGATTCGCGGCTCGCAGCGCGTGACCGACGCAAATCCCGAAGACAAATACGAGGCGCTCAAGCGTTACGCCACGGATTTCACCGAGGCCGCGCGCAAGGGAAAACTCGATCCGGTCATCGGGCGCGACGAGGAAATCCGCCGCGTCATCCAGGTGCTCAACCGGCGCAAGAAAAACAACCCGGTGCTGATCGGCGAGCCGGGCGTGGGCAAGACGGCCATCGCCGAGGGGCTCGCCCAGCGCATTGTCGCGGGCGACGTGCCGACGTCGCTGAAGAACAAGCGGCTCGTCGGGCTCGATCTCGGCGCACTGATTGCGGGGGCGAAGTATCGCGGCGAGTTCGAGGACCGGCTCAAGGCCGTGCTGAAGGAAGTGATCGAGTCGAACGGGGACGTGGTGCTTTTCATCGACGAACTGCACACGCTGGTCGGCGCGGGCGCGGCCGAGGGCGCGATGGACGCGAGCAATCTGCTCAAGCCGAGTCTCGCGCGCGGCGAACTGCGGTGCGTGGGCGCGACGACGACGGACGAATACCGCAAGCACATCGAAAAGGACCCGGCGCTGGAGCGCCGATTTCAGCCGGTGCTCGTGGGAGAGCCGGACGTCGCCGAAACCATCGCGATTCTGCGGGGACTCAAGGAGCGCTACGAGGTGCATCACGGCGTGCGCATCACCGACGGCGCGATTGTCAGCGCGGCGACGCTCTCGAACCGCTACATCGCCGACCGCTTTTTGCCCGACAAGGCGATCGATCTGGTGGACGAGGCGGCGGGGCGGCTACGTATCGAGCTCGACTCGATGCCCATGGAACTCGATGCGCTGACGCGGGAGATCGTCGGGCTCGAAATTGAGCTGGAGGCGCTGAAAAAGGAAACCGATGCCGCGAGCGGAGAGCGACGCCGAAAGGTCGAGGAGCGAATCGGCGAACTTCGACAGCGGCAGGGCGCGATAAAGGAGCGGTGGGAGGCGGAGAAGATCGCCATCGACCGCATCAGGGAGTTGAAGGAGGAGACCGAGCGATTGCGCGCAGAGGAGCGCGATCTGGAACGCCAGGGCGACTTGGGTCGCGTGGCGGAGATCCGCTACGGGCGCGCACAGTCCCTCGCGCGCGATCTGGAACGCGCCGAAGTCGAACTCGTCCGCGTGCAAAAAGACGGCAAGATTCTCAAGGAAGAGGTCGATTCCGAAGACATCTGCGAGATCATTTCGCAGTGGACCGGCATTCCCGTGACGAAGATGATGCGCGGCGAAATGGACCGCCTCGTCGCGATGGAAGACGAACTGGGGCGCCGCGTGATCGGGCAGGACGAGGCCGTGCGCGCCGTCGCGAACGCGATCCGCCGTTCGCGCGCGGGGATTCAGGACCCCGACCGCCCGCTGGGCAGCTTCATTTTCATGGGTCCAACAGGCGTCGGGAAGACGGAACTCGCCAAGGCGCTCTCCGAATTTCTCTTCGACACCGAAGACGCGATGGTGCGCGTGGACATGAGCGAGTTCAGGGCGACGCACTCGGTGTCGCGGCGCATCGGCGCGCCGCCGGGAGACGTGGGATACGACGAGGGCGGCTACCTGACCGAGGCGGTGCGTCGCCGGCCCTATACCGTTGTGCTCTTCGACGAGATCGAAAAAGCGCACCCCGAGGTCTTTAACGTCCTGCTCCAGATTCTGGACGACGGACGCGTGACGGACTCGCACGGGCGCACGGTCGATTTCAAGAACACGATCCTCATCATGACGAGCAACATCGGCAGCCAGTTCATTCAGGAGTTCGACGAATCGCGCTACGACGAGATGCGCCGCATGGTGACGACAGAGCTGGGCGCGCACTTTCGCCCCGAGTTCCTGAATCGCATCGACGAGGTCGTGATCTTCCACCGACTCGGCCGCGCCCATCTGCACCGGATCGTGGACATCCAGATCGCGCGGCTGCAAAAGCGCCTGGGCGACCGGCGCATCGCGCTCGATCTCGACGCCGCCGCGCGCGACCTGATCGTCGAACACGGGTTCGATCCGGTCTTCGGCGCACGGCCGCTGCGCCGCGCCATTCAGACGCTGCTGATGGATGAACTCGCGAAAAAGATCCTCACCGGCGAGATCCGCGACGGCGAGTCGGTGCGCGTGAGCGCTCGCGAGGGCGGTCTGAATTTCGCGTCGCGCGCGGTTTGATGCCCACGCGCGATCGTGGCGGTCGCGGGGCCGCGGGCGCGCGAAAATGGCTCCCGGACGCGCGGCCTCAGCGTTTCTCTTCGGCCCCGCGACGCCGCGCCTCGAAGAACCCGCGCCCCTTGGCCGGTGCGCCGCCCCATTTGCCGCCGATCTCGACGCCGCCTTCCCAAAGGACTTCGTCCACCTCGTGATCGGGGAAATCCGCGGTCACGATCAGGTTCGCCCGATATTCCGGGATGCTGATCGTCCATGATGTCTCCCACGAGATGCCCGTGCGCGGCGAGAACCATGTGGATGTGGGCGTGCTGTTGAACTTGAGCCCGTGCTTGGCCGTGCCGTCGGGCAGGTACACGTCGCCGAACTGATGGATGATCCGGTCGCCCTTCCAGAAGACGAAGAGCAGCAGCTCCGTATCTCCGTCGAGTTGAAGCGAATACCAGTCCCAACGGTCGAAGTCGTCGACGTACCAGTTGCCCCACTGGCGGTCCATCCACGCGCGGCCCTGAAGCGTGACGGCCTTGTCGTCCAGCAGGCCGGTTCCGCGAATGTTGGCGTTCGTTACGCTGTAGTACCAGCTATGTCCCTTCTCCCCCATGCGCACCTGGCCATCCTGATCGACGATCAGCGGCGGCTTGTTGGCGCACACCTCGAGATCGAGTGCGAGCCGTTCGTGCTTGAAATCGAAGGTGTAGCACAGGAATTTCGGGTCGGGCTGCGTGATCGTGGCGTCGCCGATTGTATACGAGCGCGCGTAGGCGTCGTGCGACGCCGTCGTTTGCGGCGCGAGGATGGGGATCGTGATGTCCGCCGTGTGCTCCGCGACGATTCCGAATAACCGGCCGTCCTTGAGCATGGCGATCATCAGCGTGAAGCGGTTGTCGAACTGGTCGTAGAGATGCGCGTTGAGATACCACCACTCGCGCACCGCGTCGTCGTGAAGAATCGCCACGTCGAACGCGTCGCGCTGCGCCTTCGACATGCTTGGGAAATCCAATCGACGAAGCTCGTAATTCTTCGCCGCGGGGGAGGGCGTCGGGGCGGTTTTTTCGAGCTGCGTGCGGATCCAATCGCGACCCACGATGGCGGCCACCAACGCGACGGCGACGATCGCGAGAAACGCGGCCGCGGCGGCGAGCGCGAGGGTTTTGTCGGGTTTCTTCTCGGTGGTCATTTCCGCACGGTCCAAGGCCCGCGAATGTAGCAAAGGGGGGTGGGCCTGCCAAGGCGGGTCAGGGGTTCCCGACCGATGGCCACCAAGTCGTCGGCCAAATCGGATCGAACTCCTTGGGCAGCGGCGTCCGCCCGACAGGTTCGTACCCCGCGATTCCATAGGTGCTGATCGGCGCGCGCTCGGCGATCACGTGGATTCGCGCGTCCTCGTCAAGTTCGCGAAACAGGTTGCGCGCCTGCTCCGGCGGCACGCCCGACGAACGCACGAACTCATCGAGCATCGCGACCTCGCCCTCGGGGTCGTTCCAATCGACCACGACGCAACGCACCCCCTCGGCCTCGAGCGCGCCAACAATGCCGCGTGCGTATGCGTCGAGCAACCGCTCGCGGGGCAAATCGACGAGCCACGAATAGTTATGCGTCCCGCGCAGGAGCAGGTGGACGCCATCGCCGCCGCCGAGCGTGTCCGATGTCGTTCCGCACTCGACGAGCCCGGCCACGCGGCGCTGGTAGAGTTCGGCCTGTCGGGAGAGCGCGACGCGCGTGTGGATCGCGGCGTACGCCAAGGTCGAAATCGCGAATACGGCGAGTGCGGCGATGACCGCGCCATGAGCGGACGGGCTCGTCGATCTCGCGCGACCCGCCGCGAAACCGACGGCGAACAGCCCCGCGACAATGAGGGCGAAGACGGCGGGCTGGACGCGATCGAGCATCCCCAGCATCGCCATGCGAGAGGACGACGCCTCCGCGCCGACGAGCGCGAGGCCGAGGGCTGAAACGAACGCAATCACCCAGATCGAGGCGCTCCGGCGCGCGACCAGATCGCAGAGCCCGATCGCCGCAAGGAGCGCCATGGGCGCCATCGACGTGAGCAGCACGCGCGGGAATCGGTTGACCGGATTGAGCAGGTACACGGCGAGGTTGAGCGCAACGAGCGCAAGCGAATAGATTTCGATCGGGGACCGCGTGCGGCGACCGGCGAAATACGCCCCGAGCCCCGGCGCGAAAACAAACGGCGAGAGCGAATAGAGATTGGTGAGGCCCTCCCAACGCACCGACCACACCGGAATGGCGATCTCGAATCTCCAGTCCATGAGATAATCGTTGAAGATCGACCACCCGAAGGCCGGGAAGCGCCACGCGACGAGCAGTCCCGCCACCGCGCCGAAGCCGATCCCGGCGCACAGAGTTGGCACTCGGCGACTTCGCCGCTCGGGGCGCAGAAACGAAGTGACCCAGATGAACGGCAACGGCACGGCCGCGAAGGCGGCGAAGGTGTGCGTGGCGAATGCGGCACCGAATGCCAGCCCGGAAAGGAGTCCGAACCCGACCGCCGCCCAGCCGGTGCGGTCGATCGCCACCGCCCAGCAAACGACGCCCGCGAACACGAAGAACGCGAGCAGGGTGTAAGGTTTGGGCAGCGGTGCGTAGAACATCGCCAGCGCGCAGACGGCGTACAATCCCGCCGCCGCGACGCCGGTTTCCCGGTTTCTCGCCGCTTTCCCAGCGGTGAAACAAAGCGCGATGGTCCCCAGCCCCGCCAACAGGTTCGGCAGCGTTGCCGGCCATAGTCCCTCGCCGAACACGCCGAACATGGCGGTCACGATCATCGAGGGCAGCGTCAGGGATGGACTGATGCCTTGCCCGGCGAGGGTGTTGCGGGCCGACATCATCAAATTCACGCCGTCGTTTTCGATGATCGGCAGGGTGAGGAAGTCGAGGACGCGGATCGCCGCTCCGGCCGCGATCATCGACGCGAAAACGATTCGAATCGGCATTGCGCCCGAGAAATCGTCCGGTTTCTGGAAATCCATCCCGACCAATCTACGGGGGATTTCCGGACGCGCACAAGCCGGGAGGGTTTGCGCTCGGAATTTGTCGCGCCGGTCGCGCGCGCTGCACTTTTCTTTGGACTATTGGCACGGAATCTGCTATAACTGGCGTGCTCTGATGGTTGTCTTACGGATTTTCTTATTGGTTTCAATGACTTGGGCGCTGGCGACAGCGTGCGGCGAACATTCCGCGCCGACACCAGTCGCCGCGGCGGACAGCGAAGAAGGGAATTCGTCCAGGGCGCAGGGATTCACATTCACGCGAACGCAGAGCGGGCGCGTGGAGTGGGAGATACGGGCCAAGGAAGCCGTGTACACCGAAGATCGAAAAACCGTCGAGTTCCACGAGATCGAAGCGTTTTTCTACCCGGACGACGCGGGCAGCCTTCGTCTCGCGGGCGCTCATGGGAGCCTGAACACCGAAACGCAGAACGTGGAATTGGACGGCGGAGTGCGTCTCATCAGTTCCAAGGGCTATACACTCACGACCGATCGCATGAACTACACGCAGGCCGACCGCACCATCCGAACCGACAGCCAGGTCTTCATCCGGGGCGAGGGGATGGCGATGTCGAGTGTGGGCATGACGATCGCCATCGAAGACGAGCGGCTCGAGTTTCTTTCCGAGGTGAAAAGCACGCTGTGGAATGTGGACGTGCTCAAACAGGCGGCGAAATGACGCGCGCGCAGGCTGTTGCGGCGATCGTTATGGTGTTTGCCTCAACTGCGCTGGCTTCGTCCGCACTGGGGCAGGGGGCGACGGGTTCCGCCAAGTCGCCGCCGACCGCCTTCGTGTTCGATACGACCAAGCCCATCAGCCTCGCGGCCGATCGGGCCGAGGTGGACAACAAGCTCCAGGTCGCCCGGTTCATCGGAAATGTCGTCGCCTTGCAGGACACGGCGGTGTTGAACGCGGATACCGTCGTGATCCAATACGAACGCGAGCAGGCCGAATCGCCGAAACCGACGATCGATCAGCCGGCGAGCACGGGAATCGCGGCGCTCACGAGCGGCAACGGCGGGATCAAGACGCTGGTGGCGTCGGGCTCGGTGAAGATGATCCAGAACGAGCGCCGCGTCTTTTGCGAGCAGGTCACCTTCGACCAGGCGAAGGGAACCGTTACCCTGACCGGGAACCCGCGCGTGTATTCGGGAACCGATCTGCTCACCGGTAACCGCATCGTCGTACACATCGCCGACGAGCGCGTCGAGGTGATTGGATCCGGCAGCAGCCGCGTGCAGGTCACGGTGGTCCCGCAAAGCGCGCAGGATTCCCTGAACCCCGCCGCGCAAAAACGGCTCCAGGAACTCTCCGAGAACCCGCCCCCGAAAGACGAAAAACCGAAAGCGGTCAAGACCGGCGACGATGACGCCGATGCCAAGGATGAGAAGCCGATCGTCGAGGAACCCACGCCGTGAATGCGCAGCAGCTTTCCACGGAAGGGCTCGTCAAACGATTCGGCGCGCGAACGGTGGTGAGCGGCGTCTCGGTGAATGTGCAGAAGGGGGAGATCGTCGGACTGCTCGGACCCAACGGCGCGGGCAAGACCACGAGCTTTTACATGATTGTCGGTCTTTACCGACCCGAGGCCGGCACGGTTCGTCTCGGGGACGAGGACATCACCGGCGAGCCGATGTATCGCCGGGCGCGGCTCGGGCTGAGCTATCTGGCGCAGGAGCCGAGCATCTTTCGCAAGCTGACGGTGGAGGAAAACATTCTCGCGATTCTGGAAACCATGGGCCTGTCGCGACGCGACGAGCGGGAGCGCGTCGATCAGCTCCTCGAGGACCTGTCGATCACGCACATCCGCAAGAGCCCGGGATACGCCCTGTCGGGCGGCGAACGCCGGCGCGTCGAGATCACGCGCGCGCTCGTCACGAAGCCGTCGTTCATTCTGCTCGATGAACCCTTCGCGGGCATCGACCCCATCGCGGTGGCCGAGATCCAGGGGATCGTGGAGAAGCTCCGGCAAAAAGGCATCGGCGTGCTCATCACGGACCACAACGTCCGCGAGACGCTCGGCATCTGCGACCGCGCGTACATCATCCATCAGGGCCAGGTGCTCGAGCAGGGCGATCCGGAGTCGATCGCGAACTCTCCGAAAGCCCGCGAGATCTACCTGGGCGAAAAATTCCGTTTATAGGGGCGACGATGGCGCAGGAACTCCGACAATCGCTGAAACTCACGCAGCAGCTCGTGATGACGCCGCAGTTGCAGCAGGCGATCAAGCTGCTGCAACTCACGCGTCTGGAACTGGCCGACGCGATTTCGCAGGAACTGCTCGAAAATCCCGTGCTCGAGGAGATCGACGAACTCGAAGAAGCCCGTGCGGCCCAAAAGGAACTTCCGGACTCGGTCGGAGAGCCCGAAGCGCACGACCTGGGAACGGATCATGACACCGAACGGCTGCCCTCGTTGTCGGACATCAAGGACATCGACTGGCGGCAGTATTTCGAGCAGCAGGGCGTCGAGGATTATCAGGGCGGATACGAGGCGCCGGAGGATCGCGAGGAATTCGAATCGCCCATCACGAAAACCGAAACGCTGGCCGAGCACCTCGAATGGCAGGTGCGCCTATCGGATGTCGACAATGCGATTCGCGGCATGGCGATCTATCTGGTGGGCGAGATCGACGACGACGGTTATCTCAAGCGGCCGCTCGCCGAAATCGCCGAATCGCAGAAGTGGGACATCGACGACGTGGAGGAAGCGCTCGCGGTGATCCAGGAATTCGATCCGCCCGGCGTGGGCGCGCGCGATCTGCGTGAATGCCTGCTCCTGCAACTGCGCCAGATGCCGGGCGACCATGCGAATCTGCGAAAGCTGGTCGAAAACCACCTGCACGATCTGGAAACGCGCAATTACAACGCCATCATGAAGGCGATGGGCATCACCTCCGACGTCCTGTCCCGGTTGTTGCGCGAGATCGGCTGCCTCGAGCCCAAACCGGGGCGACCCTTCGGCGGCAAGCCGGTGCAGCACATCGTGCCCGACATCTACGTCGTCAAGGTCGGCGACGACTACGAGGTGCTGCTCAACGACGACGGCCTGCCCAAGCTGCGCGTATCGAACTACTACAAGGACATGCTGGCCGTGCGCGACGCGGCCACGTCGAAAAAGGAACGCGAGTACATTCACGAAAAGTTGCGCTCCGCGATGTGGATGATCCGGTCGATCCACCAACGCCAGCGCACGATCTACAAGGTCACGCAGTCCATCGTGAAACGCCAGCGCGGCTTTTTCGACCGCGGTGCGGTGGGACTCTCGCCGATGGTGCTCCGCGACGTCGCCGAGGACATCGAGATGCACGAGTCGACCGTGTCTCGCGCCACGACGAACAAGTACGTGCACACGCCGCAGGGAATCCATGAACTGAAGTTTTTTTTCAATTCGGGCATCGACTCGTCGAGCGGCGACCAGATCGCGTCCGAAGCCGTGAAGCAGCACATCCACAAGCTGATTTCCAGTGAGGACCCGAAGAAGCCGTTCTCGGATCAGGAGATCGTCACGATCCTGCTGAAAAAGCACGGGATCGTGATCGCGCGGCGCACCGTCACCAAGTATCGCGAGTTGCTCGGAATCCTGTCGTCGAGCAAACGCCGACGCGTGCTATGACCACCCGGCAGGCCAGGAGAGATCCATGAAATTTTCGGTGACTTTTCGGCACACGGAACCCACGGACGCGATCAAGGAGTATGCCGAACAGAAGCTCGGCAAAGTGAAAAAGTACCTCAACGAACCCATCGACGTGAACGTCGTCCTCAGCGTGGAAAAATTCCGGCACATCGCCGAGGCGTCGCTCACGGCCGACCGCCAGACGATCACCTGCCACGAGGAAACGCAGGACATGTACAGCGCGATCGACGGGCTCGCCGACAAGCTGGAAGTTCAGGTCAAGAAGGCGAAGGGCCGGATGCATTCGCGTCGCGTCGCGGTCGCGGAAACCGAGGCGGAAACCGACTGAACGTCCCGGCGCGGGGGTATCGTTCGCGCGGCGAACGATCCGGACCGACGGCGACGTCATGGAATCGAAATATGCGGATCGTGGAATATCTCTCACCGGGAGTGATCGCGCCGAGCCTCGCGGCCGGGGATCGTCGGGACGTCTTGCGCGAACTCGTGGAACTCGCCGGACGACAGGACCCTGACCTCGATCCGGCCGAGGCGTTTCGCGCGCTTTGGGAACGCGAACGTCTCGGCAGCACGGGTGTCGGCGATGGCGTGGCGATCCCGCACGCCAAGGTGCCGGGCCTGCGACGTATTCTCGCGGCGTTCGGCCGTTCGGTCGCCGGGATCGAGTTCGAGAGCATCGACGAGCGTCCCGCGCATTTGTTCTTTGCAATTCTGGCCCCGGACAATTCGGTCGGCGCGCACCTGTCGCTGCTGGCGCGCATCAGCAGGGTTTGTCAGACGCCGGGCGAGACCGAACGACTCATGGCGGCGGTTGACGCGACGGAGATTCGGCGCATCATCGACCTCGCCGATCAGAACGAGTGAGGGGGACGCCGTGGCGTATATCCGCGTCGGCGAAATGCTGGAGCACGAGCAGGACAACCTCGAGATGACGCTCATCACCGGGCAGGGCGGACTCGACAACAAGATCTACGTCCCGCACATCCAGAAGCCCGGCCTCGCCATGGCGGGGTACACCAAACACGTCGTCAACCACCGGATGCAGGTCTTCGGCAAGACCGAGATCAGCTATCTGCACGACCAGAAGCCCGCCGCGGCCCGCAAGATCCTCACCGCGTTTTTCGAAAAGGGCGTTTGTTGCTGCGTCGTGACGCGGTTTCAGAAAGTCCCCGAAGTCTTCGTGGAGCTGGCCGAATCGTCGAAAACGCCGGTGCTCAGGACGCGCTTGACCACGCAGGAGTTCATCAATCGCGCGACGCGGTTTCTCGAATCGCGGTTCGCGCGGCGCACCACCATGCACGGCGTGCTCGTCGATGTCTTCGGCGTCGGCGTGCTCATGCTCGGCAAGAGCGCCATCGGCAAGAGTGAATGCGCCCTCGATCTCATCCTCAAGGGCCATCGCCTCGTCGCCGACGACATTGTCGAGCTCGCCCGCGGCGGACCCGATTCCATCAACGGGCGCGGCCCCCAGATCACCAAGTACCTCATGGAGATCCGCGGCCTCGGCATCATCAACATCAAGGAGATGTTCGGCATCGGGGCGATTCGCGACAAGAAGAAGGTGCACCTGGTGGTGCGTCTCGTGGAGTGGAACGAAAACACCGAGTACGACCGCGTCGGCCTCGACGACCAGTTCTACCAGATCCTCGGCGTCGAGCTGCCGATGGTGACGATTCCCGTCCGTCCGGGCCGCAACCTCACCGCCATCGTGGAGGTCGCCGCGCGCAACCACCTGCTCAAGCTCGAAGGCTATCACGCGGCCAAGGAGTTTCAGGACGGATTGCTCGCGAAAATCGCGGGGCAGGAGGAGAAGGTCTCCGACGACGACGTGCTCGAGGAAGCGGAATGAAAGACGTCTCGATCCTCATTCTGACCGGCATGTCGGGGTCGGGGAAAAGCATCGCGATCAAAGCGCTCGAGGACATCGGTTATTTCTGCATCGACAACATGCCGATCGCCCTATTGCCCAAGCTGCTGGAGCTTTCGGACACGGCGTCGGAATACACCCGCTATGCCCTGGTCATGGACAGCCGCGCGGCGAACTTCACGGACGAGTACGACCAGATCCGCAAGTCCTCGATCGACGCGGGCTATCCCATCCACACGGTTTTTCTCGACGCGTCGGACGAGAGCCTCGTGAGACGGTTCTCCGAGACGCGTCGCCCGCATCCGCTCGACGCGACGGGCGACCTGATGGAGGCGATCCAGAACGAACGCGAGCGCCTCGCGCATCTGCGCGCCGCGGCCGACGACGTGATCGACACGTCGAGCCTGTCGGTGCACGATCTGCGCCGCGACCTGCAGGAGCGATTCGGACCCTCGGGCGACAAGTTTCCCCTGCGCATCACGTTTAAGAGCTTCGGCTACAAGTTCGGCGTGCCGACCGACGCCAACCTGATGTTCGACGTGCGCTTCCTGCCCAACCCCTACTTTGTTCCCGACCTCAAACCGTTCACCGGACGTGACGAAAAGGTCGCGGAATACGTCCTGAATCAGGACGTCACGAAACGTTTCGTCGACACCGTCGCCGAGTTCCTGCGCTTCCTGTTGCCGTATTATGAGAAAGAAGGTAAGCACTACCTCACCGTCGCCATCGGCTGCACCGGGGGAGCCCACCGTTCCGTCGCGATCGTCGAACATCTGGCGAAGACCTTTCGGACGGGGAAACACCAGTCCACCGTGGTTCACCGGGATCTCAAACGATATCAGGAGCCCTGAGCGGGACGCGCCGGGCGTTCGCGCGGCGCCGGGAGAGTTCGACGCATGGTCGGCATGGTTGTTGTGGCCCACGGAATGTTGGCCCAGGAAATCATCAAGACGACGAGCACGATCGAGGGCCGTCCCGTCGAACGCGCCATCGCCGTGGAAATCGACGCGCTGGAAGATCCGTCCGCGGTGGCCAAGCGCATCGACCACGCCGTTCGCGCGGTGGATGACGGCGACGGCGTCCTGATCCTGACGGACATGTTCGGCGGAACGCCGTCCAACGTCGCCCTGTCGCTGCTGGCCGAAGGGCGGATCGAGGTCGTGAGCGGCCTGAACCTGCCGATGATGATGTATCTGGCGCACCACCGCGACGGCCTTTCGCTCGCGGAATTGGCCCGCTCCATCATCGAAGTGGGTCGCGAACACATCTCGCTCGCCAGCGAGTTCCTGAGCGATGGCGCACGATAAAGACCCCGGGCTCACGGTCACTCGCGACGTTTTGGTGCGCAACAAGCAGGGCATTCACCTGCGCCCCGCGTCGAAGATCGTCAAGGCAATGGCCCGCTTCGAGTGCGAGATCTACCTGCACAAGGGCGATCGCGCGGCGAACGCGAAGAGCATCATGAGCGTGACCACGTTGATCGCGCCGAAAAACACCGTGCTGACGATCCGCGCGGTGGGTCCGGATGCCGAGGAAGCGAGCGCCGCGCTCGAAACGCTGTTCGTCGAAAAGTTCGGAGAGGAGTGATGAGCGACTCCGAGCTCGTCTGCCGGAAATTCAAGGGAAATGTCGGCGCGCCTGGCGTGATCGTCGGCCTCGCGTATTGCATCGACCGCGCGAAGCTGCGCGTCACGATGCGCCTCGTGCTCCCCGAGCTCGTCCTGCTCGAAAAATCCCGTGTCCACGACGCCATCGAAAAGAGCCGCGCCCAGCTCGAAGCCGCGCTCGGACGCGATCTGCAGGAGGATCACCGGCTGATCCTCGAGGCGCACCTGGCCTGGCTCGCCGACGAGTACATGATCCAGGAAGTGCTCCGGCACATCGAAACCGACCGCATCAACGCCGAATGGGCCGTCAAGAAGCTCTTCGACGGGCTCAAGGCCACGCTCGCGGGCGAATCCGAACGCACGCGCATCGAGCGCACGCAGCTCTTCGACGAGGTCGCCCAACGCCTGATCCGCAACCTGATGGGCGTGCAGGACGAGAGCCTGGACGGCGTGCCTCCGGGCGTCGTCATCGTCTCGCACAACATCTCGCCCGGCGACATGGCCCATATCGACCGCGAGCGCGTGGTCGGGCTCGCGACCGATCTGGGCGGCCCGACGAGCCATTCGTCGATTCTCGCGCGCGGGATGGAACTGCCGACGGTGGTCGGCCTCGAGCACATCACGTCGCACGTCAAGACGGGCGATGTGCTGATCCTCGACGCGCAGGACGGCCTCGTCTTCGTCCACCCGAGCCTCGAACTCATCGACGAATACCAAGAGAAGATCCGCAAGCGCGCAGCCCGCACGGCCGAGCTGCTGGAAATGAAGGACCTGCCGTGCGTCACCGCGGACGGCGTCGCCGTCGGATTGCAGGTCAACATCGACCTTCCCGAGGAAATGCGCCTCGCGACGAACGTCGGCATCCGCGACATCGGCCTGTTCCGCACGGAATTCATTTTCCTCGCCAAGGGCGGTCCCGCCAGCGAGGACGAGCAGTACGAAATCTACTCGCGACTTCTGCGGGAGGTCGGCCGCGACCACTACGCCACCATCCGTACGCTGGACATGGGTTACGACAAGGTGCTGCCCGAGTTGAACCAGCCGGGCGAATCGAATCCCGCCATGGGACTGCGCGCGATCCGGTTCTGCCTGCAACGCGAGGACATCTTCAAGGATCAGCTCCGCGCCATGCTGCGCGCGTCGGTGCACGGCAACCTTCGAATCATGGTCCCGATGATCTCGTGCCTGTCCGAACTGCGGCGCGCGAAGGGGATTCTGGAGGAAGTGCGTCAGGAGCTCGAACTCGAAGGGCGCGAGTTTTCCGATGACGTACGCCTGGGGATCATGATCGAGGTGCCCAGCGCCGTCATCATCGCGGACATCCTCGCGGCCGAGGTCGATTTCTTCAGCATCGGAACGAACGACTTGATCCAATACACCATGGCCATCGACCGCGAGAACGAAAACGTCGCTTATCTCTACAGCCCCATCCACCAGGCGATTCTGCGAATGATCAAGCAGACGGTGGACGCGGCGCGCGAGGCCCGGATCGAGGTCTCGATGTGCGGCGAAATGGCCGGCGACCTGCAGCTCACCATGCTGCTCATCGGCCTCGGAGTGGACAACCTTTCCATGAGCCCCGCGGCGACCCTGAAGGTCAAGGACCTCGTCCGGCGCATCGACATGGGTGAGGCGCGCGCACTGGCCGGGCGTGTGCTCGGCATGAAGACGCGACGCGAGATCATCGCCCTCGTCAAGGACACGATGCACACCCGGTTCCCCGTCGAATTTCGCGACCATTCCTGGACGATCTAGGGTTCAGAGCGACGCGTTCGCTCGCTCATGCCGCGTCCCCGTTCGTGGGACGATCGGTCGGCGAGAACGGCCGCGTTTCATGACCGGTGGTCATGCTGATTATTTTCTCCAACAAAAACGAACTGTTACATGGTTATTGCGTTCTGAACCGCGGTCATGATAATGTGCGTTTGGGCATGGCGGAGTTATCTTGACACGCAAAGCAGGAATGACCGGCGGTCACCATGCGTTGGGATAACTCCCCGAGACCCGGTTGGCAAGGCCAAAATTCACCGGGAGCGAGTCGAATGACGATCCAGTTGGCGGGGGCGGTCGAGCAGTTTCAGACGGCATGTCGATCGGAGCTCGGGCTCTCCGAAAAAACGGCGAGGGCGTACTCCTACGATCTCGCTCAGTTTGTCGATTTCACCCATGTCGCGAGCCTCTCCGATGTCGGCGTCGAGCGCATCCGCGCCTACGTCGAGGACCTCGAAAGTCGCCAGGATCTCAAACCGACGACCGTGCGTCGAAAGGTCATGACCCTCAAGGCGTTCTTCGGCTATTTCCGCGAACGGGGCGCGATCCCCGGCAATCCCGCGGATGAACTCGGCTACAAGCAGCAAATCCAGAAGACGCAGCCGCGCATTCTGAATTCGGGCGACCTCGTTCGCCTTCTGCAGTGCGTGGACGGCGAGGTCGAGCGTTATTCGGAGATGCTGCGCCCCGGTTGCGGTCGGCGTATTCGCCTGTTTCACGACAACGCGATTCGCGACCGGGCCATTATCGAGCTGCTGTTCTCCACGGCGATGCGCATCGGCGAACTCACCGAGCTCGACATCGAAGACGTGGACCTCGACCTTGGAACAATCCATGTCGAGGGAAAAGGCAATCGCGACCGGCATCTGGTGGTCGCGGGCGAAAAGACCCTGGCGGCCCTTCGCGAATACTGGAAGATCCGCCGACTGGCGAACGGCGGCTGCCCGGCGTTCTTCCTCAACCGCTGTCCCGGACGGCTCTCGATCTTCGCCGTCGAGAATATGTTCGAACGAATCCGCAAGGCCGCGGGCATCCGCCGCCGGGTGACCCCCCACGCGCTCCGACATACGATGGCCACGATGCTGCTCAACAACGGCATGGCCATGGAACGAATCCGCGACATCCTCGGTCACAGCTCGCTCGTGACGACGCAGGTTTACGACGAGGTCGCTCCGCGTCGGCAAAAGAAGGTGCTGGATTTTCTCAACGAGGAACGACGTCTCGACGTCGGCGTCCTCGGTGAGGACGAAGCCGACGAACCGGTGTTGCCGGTGATCGCGACGCGCGGATGAAATCGGCGGGCGCCGATGACGCGGGGCGGGAATTGTCCAGAGACGAATTCTCGGCGGACAAATCCTTGCCAGACGAGACGTTGCGCGGCTAATTTGAAGCCGTGAAACCCCAAATCGGGCGAACAATGACGAAGACTGTCATGGCGCGTGTCGTCCTGCTGATGGCGCTGTGCGCCGCGCTCGTCGCCGCCGGCGCGTGTTCGAAGAAGGCCGACGAGGACAAACCCCCCGCGCCATCGGTGCCCACGGAGGTTCCCGCCCCGGACGTTCCCATCTTCGAGCCCGCCGTCATGGACGCCCGCGAAGCGGGTCCCGGCGGGTATCGCCTCATGTACACGACGCACTCGCCGATGGAATCGGTCCTCAACTTCATCGAGACGCGTTGGGTCGAGCGGGGGTGGATCGCGGTCGCGAGCGTGCCCGAAAAGGAAACGCGAAAGATGCTCTACTTTCGCAAGGACCAGCGTCTCCTGATGGCCGTCGTGGAGTTGACGGGCGAAGACGGCGGATGCCGTTTCACCGTCATGGAGACCCTCGGCGAGAGCCCGCGCGGAAACGTGCTGACCGGGCCGGCCGAGGAAGGCGCACCCCCCGAAGCGCAGGGAGCGCCGGAAGGCGAGGCCGCGCCGTCCGGTCACTGACGCGCGTGCGTGTCGATCCGTTCATCCAGCAGGTTCTGAAAACCGCGCGCCGCCACGAGATGTGGCGCGCCGGGGACATCGTGCTCGTCGCGCTGTCCGGCGGGCGCGATTCGGTGGCGCTCGTCCGCGCGCTCGGGTCGATCGAGCGCCTGTGCGGCATCCGTGTCGTCGCGGGACACGTCGATCATGGTCTTCGCGACGGCAGCGCCGACGACGCGAAATGGGTCGATGCGTTGTGCGCCCGCGAGGGCATCCCGCATCAGCAGTCGAAGCTGGATGCCGGCGCCATCATGCGTTCGCCGCTCGGCATCGAGGCCGCGGCCCGCGAAGCCCGGCATGCGGCGCTGGAAACGATCGCCGACGATCTCGGCGCGACGAAGATCGCCACGGCGCACCATCGGGACGATCAGGCCGAGACGGTTCTGGAGCGTTTGACGCGCGGAGCGGGGACTCGGGGCTTGCGTGGGATCCTGCCCGTTAAGGGCCGGTGGATCCGACCTTTCCTCGAGGTCGACCGCGAACGCATCGCGAATTTCGCGGCCTCGAAACGGCTAAAATGGCGCGAGGACCCCACCAACGCCGACACGAATCTCGCGCGAAACGCGCTTCGCCACATCGTCCTTCCGGCGCTGCGGGAGATTCGGCCGGGTTGCGACGAGGTGCTGGCCCGTGCCGCCGAGATCGCCCGGCGCGAGGACGCGGCCCTGGACCGGGTCTTCCGCGACGTGCTCGCGTCCTGTGCGCGGCTCGAATCCGGCATCTGGGTCCTTTGCGTCGAGGCACTCTTGGCGACGGATATCGAACGCCGACGCGTGTTCTGGCACCGGTTTTTGTGGGAAATCGGCTCGAATCGCGTGGATCTGGACCTCGCCGACGACCTGGAACGGCTCATTTTCGCGGATCACCGTCAGCCGGGATTCCCGATCGGGTCGGACTTTTTCGCCCGCCGGGAGAGCTTCGTCATCACGATCGCCCCCGCCAGGACAGCCGCTCGCGGAGCGTGATCGTCGCGTTCGGTGGTCCCGATCGGATGATTTTCATCATCAATCCGCATTTTCATTTTAACAACCGTCGGTTTCCGCCGATAACTCCATTTGACGAATGGGGAGCTTGTCATGCTGGTCGTTCGCGATTGGTTTCCGGAAGAAAACTGGCTCAAGACCATGGAAAAACACTGGAAATCCCAGCCGGTGATCGTGGCCGTGGACGACGTGGTCGAGGACCTGTGGGCGCTGGACGCCCTGCTTGAAAACGACGGTTACAACGATGTGAGCCTCGTCGACGACTACACCCGCGCCATGGACCGCATCCGGTCGCAGAATCCCGACCTGCTGATGGTGTCCCTGTCGGCGTTCTGCGGGCGGGGGATCGAACTGATCGACCAGATCGCCCGTGACCCCTACCTCAAGGGCATCCCCCTCGTCGCGCTGTCGTCGTCCTCGGACAACGGCCTGCGCGCCAAAGCCTCGGCCCTGGGAGTGCTCGAGATCCTGCCCAAGCCCTACGACGCGGTGGAAACCTCCCTTCGGCTGCGCAACGTGCTGCGCGTCAAGGCGTTTCAGGACTTCCTGCAGGACGAAAACCGCATCGTCGAGGACCTCGTCCAAAACCGCACAAAGCTGCTTGTCCGCACCCGACTCGAGGTCATCCAGCGCCTCGCCAAGGCGGCGGAGTTCCGCGACAACGAAACCGGTCGCCACGTCATCCGCGTGGGGCTGTATTCGGCGCTCATGGGGCGCGGGCTCGGGCTGCCGCAGGACCAGGTGGACATGCTCGCCCACACGGCCCCCATGCACGACCTCGGCAAGATCGGCATCCGCGACGGCATCCTGCTCAAGGCCGGCAAGCTCACCGCCGAGGAATGGGACACCATGAAGACGCACACCCTCATCGGCTACGAGATGCTGATGGAACGCACGGCCACGCCCGCCGACGTCCGCTCCGTGCTCGGTGCGAAGTCCGAACACCTCGACGACAACCACTTGATTCGCACCTCGGCGATGATCGCGCTGACGCACCACGAGCATCTCGACGGCACCGGCTACCCCTTCGGACTTCGCGCCTACGAAATCCCGCTCGAAGGCCGTATCGTCGCGATTGCCGACGTCTATGACGCGCTCCAGTCCGAGCGCCCCTACAAGCGCGCGTTCCCCATGGAGAAGTGCCTCCAGATCCTGCGCGAATCCTCGGGCACGCACGTCGATCCGATGATCCTCGAGGTCTTCATGGAACATCTCGACGACGTTCGCCGCATACAGGACGAGTACGCCGAACCGCTCGGTGAGGCCGTCTGAGCGCGGTTTCCGCTCCCCATTGATCCCGGCCATATCGTCGCGAACATTCCTGCGCCAAAATGTCACATTTCCCGGATTGGGGGGCGGCATGACGGCGTGGATCGAATTCCAGGAAGGCGGACACGGCGGACCGGAGACGGAGCGTGCGCTGGACAACGTCCGACTGCGTCGCGGCAAGGTCGCGAACGTGTTTCGCGCGCAGGGTCTTCTGCCGCACACCATCGCCCCGCATCTCGATCTCTACACCGCGTTGATGTTCGGCCCGGGCCCGCTTTCGCGGGAGGATCGGGAACTCGTCGCCGTCGTCGTGTCGAGTTTCAACGACTGCGAGTACTGCGTGGCGCATCATTCGGAGGCGCTGCGCGGTTCGTGGCGCAACGACGAGCGCGTTCGCACGGCGGCGCGCGACTTCCGCCGTCTGCCTCTGCCGCGCAAGACGCAGCTTCTGCTCGAATACGCCGAGCAGCTCACGCACAAGCCGTTTTCGATGGATGTCTCGCTGATCGACGAACTGCGCGAGGCCGGGGCGGGCGACGACGAGATCCTTCAGGTCAATCTGATCACCGCGTATTTCAACTTCGTCAATCGCGTGGCACTCGGTCTCGGCGTGACGCACACCGACGAAGAGGTGTCGGGGTATCTCGACGAAGAGCGGTAACGCCCGCCGCACTTGGCCCCGCCCCGGTCTTCGTTGACGCTGCGCGGGATTTCCCCTAGGTTTTTCGCACTCCATCTCCACCCGCGCGGGGCGGTTCGGGGGCTCGGATGCGATCGTTTTCTTTGCGGATTTTCATCGGCCTGTTCGGGATTTTCGTGCTGGTTTCGGTCGCGGCCGCGGCCGGAGGAAAAGCCCCCGCGTTTTCGCTCAAGGACGCGTCGGGCAAGAGCTACGCCCTGGCCGATTACGCCGACAAAAAGGCCGTGCTCATGACGTTTTGGGCGAGCTGGTGCAAGCCGTGTTTGCTCGAAATGCCCATGATGGAAAAGATCTACCAGCAATACAAAGACCAGGGCTTCGAGATCCTGTCCATCAACACCGACACGGCGTCGGGCGTGCCCAAGGCCAAGCAGATCGTGGAGCGCAAGGCCGTCACCTATCCCGTTCTCTACGACACCGACTCCAACGTGACGGGAATCTACAACCAACAGGGCGCGTTCCCGTACACCGTGCTCATCAACGCGGCGGGCGAGATCGTGTACACGCACAAGGGATTCACGCCGGGCGACGAAAAGGAACTCGACGAGAAGATCCGCGCGGCGATCGGCGCGAAGTGACATGCGTGGCCGTACCGTCATCGTCCTCGTGGCGTGCATCGCCCTATCGGTCGGCGCCGCCGATGCGTTCGAGTGGCAAACCCCTGTCACCGACTCGTTCAACATCCTGAACAGCGCGAAATTTCTCTACGACCAGACCGCCGTGGACGAGGACGAGCGCTTCGGCGCGTGGATCAACCGCCTGAACCTCACGGCGATCAAGGGTCCGTTCACGGCCGGGGTGCGTTACGACACCGAGTTCTATTTCGAGAAGGAACAATACGCACTCAAGTACCTGCTCGAAAAGGCGTACGTGCAGTACCAGGACGGCATGTGGTTCGCGCGGGCGGGCGACTTCTACAACCGCATGGGCAGCGGCCTCGTTTTGTCGCTCACCAAGCGCGACGAATTCGGCCAGGACAACACGGTGCGCGGCGGCGTCGGCCAGTGGAGCGCCCGGGACGGTTACGTGGAGCTGCGCGCGCTGGGCGGCTTCGTCAACGAGGGCGACGACCTGTATTTCGAGCCCGCCCGAACGCGCGAAGAAGAGCCGGGCTTCGACGAGGAAGACACGGTGTACGGCGGGCAGATGGTCGCCGGCGTGCCGCGGTGGGGATTCGTTTCGGCCCGTTACGCCGGAGGAACACTTCGCTACGACGAGTCGCTGGGCGCGACGGCGCAGGAAGAGGACGACCCCTACCACGTGTTCGGCGTCGGCGCCGAGTGGCTGCAATTCGGCGGGCACGGTTCGTTCGCGGGCGAATATGCGTGGTATGAGTTGACCGACCAGAAGAAGGCCGTCGAGGACGTGGAGACCGAAGGCCGCGCGGCCTACGCGAGCCTGAACCTCAACTTCGGCCCGGTCACCTTCATCGGCGAGGGGCAGGACTATTTTCGATTCGCGTATCCGCACTGCGAGCCGCCGATTCTGGAGTTCGAAAAGCAGACCTTCGGGCACCTGCCCGATCGCACCGACATTCTCGGCGCTCGCGGGTTTCTCGAGGTCGAGGTTCCGGTGATCGACGTTTCGGTGTTCGGCAACTACTACCGCGCCGACCGGCACAATGCCGCGCCGGGCGATCTCGCCGCGCACTACGAGGCCGAGGACCTGGAGCAGTGGGTCGAGCACTCGTACGGCGGCGTTGAAAAGCAGTTCGCGAACGGCGCGTACGTGATGGGCAGCGGCGGTTACCGCGAGGAGCCCGAGGGCCGATGGCTGCACGGCGAGTTCGACGCGGGCGCGCCCGTGGCCGCCGAACACGAACTCACCATCGAGTCGCGCTGGAAGGACTTTTCCGGCATGGCGATTTATATGGGCACCGAGTACGGTTCTTACTCGGTCGCGCCGACATGGAACTGGGCGTCGCGACTGTCGGTGACGGGCCGGTACGAGCACTCGGACGAGCCGCTGTCGTCCGGGTCCGGACTCTCGCGCGAGACCAAGGACGATCCCGAGTTCTGGTCGGGCGAGGCGACGATCACGGCGGGCACGCACGTCGATGTCACGCTGTTCTATGGGCGCATCAAGGGCGGGCTCGTCTGTTCGGGCGGCGTATGCCGCGAGGTCCCGCCCTTCGACGGCGCGCGGGCCGATCTGACACTGAAATTCTAGGCCGAGAACTTATTTGGAGTGAATCATGACCATGCGTTTTGCGAACAAGGTCGTGGTGGTGACGGGCGCGAGCCGGGGCATCGGGCGCGAGGTGGCGCTGCGTTTCGCCGCCGAGGGCGCGAAGGTCGTGTTGGTCAGCCGCAAGCTCGACGCGCTCGAGACCGTCGCGGGCGAGATCCGCGCGGCGGGCGGCGAGGCGGCGGCCGTCGCTTGCCACGTCGGCGAGGTCGCGAAGATCCCCGAGGCGGTCGCGGCGATCAAAGCCGCGTATGGGCGCATCGACGTGCTCGTGAACAACGCGGCGACCAACCCCATCTTCGGGCCGTCGCTCTTCGCCGAGGAATCGGCCTTCGACAAGATCTTCGCCGTCAACGTGAAAGGTCCGTTCTTTTTGTGCAAGGAAACTTTGCCGACGTTTCAGGAGCAGGGCGGCGGCGTGATCGTCAACATCGCGTCCACGGCGGGGCTTGTTCCCATGCCGGGGCTCGGCGTGTACTCGGTCAGCAAGTCGGCGCTCATCGGCCTCGGCAAAATGCTTGCGTCCGAGTGGGCGCCGTTTCACGTGCGCGTCAACACGGTCTGCCCGGGCCTCATCAAGACGAAGTTCTCGCAGGCGCTGTGGGGCACCGACGAGATCCTGAGTCAGGTGATTGCCATGCAAAAGGTCCAGCGCCTCGGCCGGCCCGAGGACGTGGCCGGGGCGGTGCTCTTTCTCGCCTCCGACGACTCGGCGTTCATGACCGGACAGACCATGGTCGTCGACGGCGGCGTGCTGTAGGGCCGCGCGGCGCGATGCACCGACACGAAACCGACATCGACCGAATCCGCCGGGAATGCCGCGACTTCCTGCGGCAGCACTCCCTGCTCACGTGGTATCACCGCACGCAGGGCTCGACGAAAGACACCACCGGCGTGTACGCCGAGCACGAGCACCTCTTCACCTCCGAGACATTGGCGGTCGTCGTCGCGGCGATGAACGCTTCGAGCGAGGGCCCGGAGCGCCGGGCGCTCGAGTACCTGCACGCGTACCTGATGCAGGAAACGATCTACGCCGAGACGCCGGAGCTCGACGACGCGATCGGGAATTTTCTCGGCAACGCCGTCTTCCTCATCGACGGGCAGGAGTACGACTTTCAGGAGCTTTCCTCGCTGCTCGGCCGCGAACCCGACCCCGCGCGTCGCGCCGATCTCTCGCACGCCGCCACGCCGATTCTGCGCGACCTGCAGCCGCGAATGATCGAGAAGATCCGACGGCACGAAGAGCTGGCGCGCTCCTTCGGACTTCCGGGATATATCGAATTGTCGGAGCGATTGCGCGCGACGTCGTTCGCAACGCTCGCGGAACAGGCCCGCGCGTTTCTCGACGACACGCACGCCGCGATGCACCGCCTGCTCGAGTGGGCCGTGCCGCGCCGACTGGGGATTGCCGTGACCGGGCTGCGCCGTCCGGATTTGCCCGCGCTGCTTCGCCATCCCCGCGCCGATGCGTTCTTTCCTCGCGAGGGCATCGTCGCGGTGATGGACCGGTTCCTCGACCAGCTCGGCATCGACCCGGGCGTGGTCATCATCGACGATGAGGACCGACCGAAAAAGAACCCGCGCGCGGCATGTTTTCCCATCGACGTGCCCGGTGACGTGCGCATCTCGATCAAGCCGGGCGGCGGGCTCGAAGACTACACGACCTGGTTTCACGAAATGGGCCACGCGATGCACTTCGCGCACACGGCGACACCCGTCTTCGAGTTTCAACAGCTCGGGCCGAGCGCCGTCAGCGAGGCGTTCGCGTTCCTGTTCGAATCGGTGTTCGAATCGCGATATTTTCTGCGCGAGGAGATGGGGCTCTCGGTCGAAGCCGTCGAGGAGACCGCGCGCCACGGCGCGTTCGTCAAGCTCTACATGGTCCGCCGACATTGCGCGAAGCTGCTCTACGAACTCGACCTGTTCGGCGGGGTCATGGACCCGCGCGACTCGTACCGCCGCCATCTGTCGCGCGCCTACGGTATCGACCTGACCGCCGAGGACGCCGAGCGATTCCTGCTCGACATGGACGATTTTTTCTACTGCGCCGACTACCTGCGGGCATGGTTTCTCGAATCGCAACTCGAACGCGCGCTCACCTCGCGATTTGGCGAGCGTTGGTATCGAACCGTCGAGGCCGGGACGTTTCTGAAGGATCTGTGGAGCCGCGGTTCACGCGAAACGGCGGAGGAGATCGCGGCGAGCATCGGCGACCACGGCGTCACGCCGCACGCGCTGGTGGCACGGTTGACGTCGGCCGCGGCCGAGGGTGGGATCGGCGAATGAGCCCCGTGAAACTCCCTCCGCCGTGCATGGAATTCCTCAACTCGGAACTGATCGAGGCCGGCGAGGGGCGGGCGCGAATCCGCTTCGTTCCGGACGAACGCATGGAAAATCCGTACGGCGTTATCCAGGGCGGTATCCTCGCGGCGATGCTCGACAACACCATCGGCCCGGCGGTCGCGTTCACGCACCCCGACCGCGCGTCGTCAACGATCCATCTCGCCGTGAACTTCCTTCGGTCCGTGCGCGCGGGTGAGGTCATCGTCGGTACCGCCGAGGTCGTGAAGAGCGGCCGCCGCCAGGTGTACGTCGAAGCGCAGCTCGAACGTGAGAGCGACGGCGCGCTGCTCGTGCGTGCGTCGGCGACCAACGTTTTCATGGACCTGCCGGACGGCGGCGGGAAGCCGCCCGCGAATATGTGAAGAAACCCGCACGAATCGGCTATCGCGCGCGCAATTGATGCGCGTCAATGCGACAATTCCCATTCGCGCGAAAATGCCCACGTCAACCTCGAAGCCCGAGACGGGCGGAATTCAAACAGCGGAGAAGCCATGAGCGAACTCATCAACAACCGCGAACACCGCATCGAAACGATGAAGACCGTCATCCGCCACCTGCACGCGGGAAAGCCCGCCGATGAAGTGCGCGGCATGCTGCGCGACCTGGTGCGCGAGACCGACGCGACCGAGATCGCCGCGATGGAGCAATCGCTGATCGGCGACGGCATGCAGATCGAGGAAGTGAAGTCGATGTGCGACCTGCACTCCGCCGTGCTGCGCGAGGTGATGGTCGAGCGTCAGGAGGCCGTGCTCGTCCCCGGCCACCCGGTGCACACGTTCAGGGCGGAAAACGACGCCTTGCGCGGCGTGATCGGGCGGATGCGCGAGATTCAGCAGCGCATCGTGGACAGCCCCGACGACGCCCCCGTGGATGCTCAACTCATCGCGTCGTGGCGTGGCGCGGCGAACGAACTGGCTGACGTCGAGAAGCATTACGCACGCAAGGAAAACCTGCTGTTTTCGTTCCTCGAGGGCCACGGCATCACCGGTCCCTCGAAGGTGATGTGGGCGAAAGACGACGATGTGCGCGCGCTGGTGAAGAACCTCCACGAAGCCCTGCGTGCGGGCGAAGCCACCCTCGCCGAATGGAAGCTCGTCGTCTGGGGCGTCGCCGAACCGACGCTCGCGGCGATGGAGGAGATGTTCTTCAAGGAAGAGAACATCCTGTTCCCGCTCTCGATGTCCACGCTGACCGACGACGAGTGGGGGCAGGTGTACGCGCAGTCGCCGGAATACGGCTGGTGCCTCGTCGCACCCGAAAGCGGATACACGCCGCCCGAACCGAAGCACCCCGATCAGGTGCATCAGGTGCCCGCGGGCAAGTCGATCACGTTCCCCTCGGGGCATCTCACGTTCGAGCAGTTGCTCGGCCTCTTCATTGCGCTGCCCGTCGATCTGACCTTCGTCGATGCCGACGACCGTGTGCGTTTCTTCTCGGAAGGACCCGACCGCGTCTTCGCGCGCAGCCGTGCGATCATCGGGCGGCTCGTGCAGCACTGCCATCCGCCCAAGAGCGTCGACATGGTCGAGCGCATCCTGCACGACTTCAAATCCGGGACGCAGAGCGTTGCCGAGTTTTGGATCGAAATGCACGGGAAATTCGTCCACATTCGCTATTTCGCGGTGCGCGACGAGAAGGGGGCCTATCAGGGCACGCTCGAAGTCACGCAGGACCTCACGCGGCTTCGCGCTCTGACGGGAGAGCGCCGGCTGCTGCAATACGACAGCGCTCCCGCCGGGAGTCCGTCATGAACGCGGCGCGCAGTGAAATTCTCGCGACGACCCGAGTGGGCGCGCTGCTCGACGCCTATCCCGAACTCGAAGCGGAACTGCTCGACATCTCGCCCGCGTTCTCGAAGCTGAAAAACCCCATCCTGCGCAAGACGGTCGCCAAGGTCGCGACGCTGCGCATGGCGGCGGAGATGGCCGGCGTGCCGGTCGGCGAACTCGTGAACCGGCTGCGTCGCGCGGCCGGGCAGGGCGAGACGACGGTCGAATCGGCCGCGCCCGTGGATGACGACGCGACGTGGATCGCCGCCGTGCGCGAGGTGCATCGCTTCGACGCCGAGGAGATGCTGTCGCGCGGCGAGCACCCGCTGGAGCCGGCGATCGACCGTGCTGCGTCGCTCCAGGCCGGCGAGGCGATCGTCGTCGCAAGCCCGTTCCGCCCCGATCCGCTGATCGACGCCTTCCGCAAGAAGGGCTATCGCGTGGCGTGCCGTCAGGTCGAAGCGTCGGCTTTTGAGACGTGGATCTCGCCCAAGGGAACGAATGGCGCGGGCTGAAACGGAAAGAACAATAAAATGTTTGACACGGGGTGAATATGGTGAGATATTGGTGAAAAGGAGGAACGATCATGAAATCAAGGCTGGCGCGACGAGCTAGGGTTCGGTTCATCTGCCTTGTCAGTTTCCTTCTTCTCAACTCATCTCTCGCGCTGACCCAAGCGCAGGATCAGGCAATTCCCGCCCTGACGCGCGACCCCGAAATTCTGGCGCGTCTCGACGATGCCGCGCCGAATGCCCACCACGCCGAGGCGGCCTATTATTCCGAGAAGATTTTCGATGTGAACGGTAATTTTTACCGCGACGACGTGGAAGGCGCACTCTGGGGATCGGACGAAAGCGGCGAGCCGCAAAGGTTGGATGACGCCCGGACAACGGATGGCGGCTTCGAGTTCATTCACGTTGCGGGGACTGATCCCATTGCCGACGAAAAAGGGAGAGTACGGATATCGCGCGTTCACGGCGTTGACGCCGGCGGACTCGCAGCGCTGGACCGCAAGGGACTACGAGTCGTTTCTCCGCGAGTCAGGTCTTTCCGAAGACGAAATCGCGCGACGTGTTCAGAACTTCAACCGCCCGACCCCGAATGGATTCACAGCGGATTCCGACAACTCGCCGTTGATGCCAGAATTCCTGGCCGAACTTGAGAAGATGCCACTCGACGAGCCCGTTCGAGTGATGATCCGCCTGAAGTATCAGCCGGAACTCTCCCTTCCGCGACCCGATCTGACCTACGACGAGGATTATCCGGAATTTGCTCTCGAAATGGAGCTTCGCCGCGCGGAAGCCATCGACGACCGTATCGCGGAGATGGACTCGCTCCAACAGGATCTCGTCGAGGAGCTTCTCGCATCCGGTGCCGAGGACATCGTTCAGTTGTGGATCATCAACGCGGTCGCGGCGACTGCGTGCGTCGAGACTATCCTTAGCGTTAAGGAGAGGCATGATATCGAGGCTATATCCGAATATTCCGAGGCAGTAAACGATTCAACCGTCGTAAAACCAACATGGGTGCGAACCAATACCCATGGCGAAATGTTTCGAGACTATGATTTTGACGGCTCAAGATATTCGAGTCGAGGATTTAGCAGAATTACAGTCGGTGTATTGGAGTCCGCGTTTTTCGAAACCGATCATGATGCTTTTATGGACAATCAGTCGGCTAGTAGAATTTTTGGTAAAGTAAACTGTAATTGCATTGTGCCAGTCGAGGGCACCTTCTGCCAAGATTGGGTTCTCGAACCCGACGACGGTTGCATTTTAAACGGTCCATATTGTTTTGACGATCATCGCGACTACTGTTTCTTGGAATCACCCCCAGTGCCAGAAAACAGTTCAGATTATGTTAGATACGTAAAAGACAATTTTCATGCTACGTCCGTAATGGGGATCATAGGCGCCGACTGCTTGGACAGCCAATGTTCTGCTTGGGGTGGAGACGTCGACGAGCAGGCGAAACATTCCGGCGTCGCTCCGGAAGTAGGATTAGTAAGCATTAACAGGGGAAATGGCGAAGAAAGTTTCGCGGCTGCCGTGGAAAAGATGATAAAGCTAAAGTTGGATATAGCTAATATCTCCGCAGGTTACACAGGAGGGACGTATGCTCCTTGCCCTGACGCGTTTCATGCTACTGGGCGAGATCCAGTATCGCTGGCTGCAAATAACGCATATAGAGATGGCATCTTCTTTGTAGCGTCAGCGGGAAACCACAATCCAGACGGCGATACAACAACTAGTTCCGAAGATTGCATTAATGGACCACCTATCTACTCATGGGCTTGCAGTGTGCGAGCTCCGGCCACAGCGGCAGGTGTTTTGGCCGTTGGTGCGTTTGATTCATTTTTGGAATTTCCTTGGTGGCAGTTCGATACTTCTGGATTCGCAAAATCGTATAGTTCTCGAGGTCCGACTTATGATCGACGTGTTAAGCCAGATATCATGGCCCCCACAGATATAGCCTGTCTGCCAAGGTTCGACGATCCTCACCGGTTTTATGATTGCGAATCGCCGTTCGACGATACCGAGCTCGGGGGAACGAGTGCTGCCGCTCCGGTTGTCGCGGGAGCGGCAGCGGATTTGAAAGACTGGATGATTTATAACTGGGACGCGGCCACCGCAAATGACCCCGGGCGTATTTTCGCTAATATTATCAATTTTGGCGACCGGATCGATACCGGTGGACCCATGCAGTTCAGCAACACATATGGCGCAGGTCGCATTCGTTTGCGTCTTCCCACAATTTCGGGTCTTGACACACCATGGTCGTATCGAACCTATCGCTTGAGTTTTGTCGGTGCCGGGCAATCCTACACGCTACCCTTGGGACCTAACGCCACGACAAGCCCGATCCCCGCTAAGGCAAAACTGATCAAGGTAGCCGCATGGTGGTTCGAGCCGGAATTGGAGGCCACACCACTATCCAGCGCGCAACCGTCTCGTTTCGAGATGTGTCTTCGAAATACTGATACGATGGAAACTCATTGTGCACAATCGTACGTACCGTTGGGAGGATCGACGCTGTTGCAGGATCAAAAAATGCATTTGATTCTCGATTCGGTTGGAAACAGTTTTCCAGCGTTCGATTCTGGGCATCCATGGAGTCTTATTTTGACCAATACTTATATGAAGTCCAGTTTTGATATTCGACAAGTGTTTCTCACGTATTTCTGGGAGGATTCCGATCGCGATGATCTTGATTGCGCACCATGCCACGATATCCGAGGTCCTGCCAGGTGTCAATGTGATTTTCAAAACAATCGGTATCTATTTTTCAAGTGAGGTGTGCAATGAATGCAAAACCATTGCAGTCGGCGACGACAATATGTATTATTATAATTATGGCACTTGCATGTGAAGTCCAGAATCGCGGGTCGCGGGATGCCGAAACGGATGCCGAACGAGATGTGGACATAGAGGTTCGACATTTTCAGAGTGACGATGAATCGTGTGAGGCGCTCGGTTATCCGAATTTCCGAAATCAAGCAACTACTGTGAACGTATGCTTGGAGTCTCTCGACGACTCCGATAATCGTGCGTGCTTCGACGGACACAACACCGGATCAATTCTTTCATGTCGAACGAACGACCCGGCGCAAGAACGATACTCGATGAGTATTTTCAAGAGCCAAAGTGATATCGATGAATGTGATTACGCCGGACAGAGTTATTCTGTGTTTGTAGATGCGAACTTCAATTCGGAGGACGTCGTTTCGCTCGTCGAACTCTGCCACTCCTGCCGCCTCGACATCTGTCAAGTGGAATTCACGGAGTCTCGCATTGAATTCGCGGCGGTCGCCTTGGACTGCCCCGTGCTGCAGGACCCTGGGACGGACGACAAGTCGCGGCCCGCAGCGAAGGCGTTTCCGGAAGGGAACCCGAGTAATCACGTTCATGCGGTTCGAATTCCGAAGTCCGACCTGCCGATCCACGTGACGATCTACACCCAGGAACCGGAGACGGAGGAGGCGTGCTGGTACCCGGACGTACCGCCGCTGCCGGCATCATGACGCGCCGCCGAGTCGTTTGGTCGCTCGCCGCGATGCTGATGCTCGCAGCCTTCATCGCGGGTGCGTTGGCGATGGCGATGGGGACCGGCCGATCGGCGACACCGACGGCGGATAGCGGCGTCGAGAGCGCGATCGTGGCGCGCGTGAACGGTGTGCCGATCACGATTGCCGAACTGGAGCGCGCGATGGCCGCACTTCGGGAATCGTCGCGTGGGAATAATTTCGCCGCGTGGCGCGCCCGTGTGCTGGATTCCCTCATCAACGCTGAACTGTTTCGGCAGGCTGCGCGAGCCCGCGATGGCGACGATACCGCGCCGCCGGAAGCCGTGCGCGACGCGATCGAAGACGCCCGGGCCGAGAGCTTCGCTCAACCCTCGAACGCAAAGGAAGCGGGCGTCGATTTGTCAGCCGGCCATTTCGTCGATCGGGACGAATACAAGCGCGACCTGAGTGTCACGCGCGAAACGGCCCGCCGGTATCGCGAGCGTGTCGAGGCGCTGCGCCGGAGTGCAAACCTCGAGGTCGATGAGACCGCTCTGGCAGCGGCGGGTATCCGTCCGAGATGATCGTCCGCGCGCTTGCGTTTTCGGGGGTGCGTGCGTAAAACCTCGGCCGAGGGGGTCGGGCCTGACCATGAAGCGCGTTTGCACGGCGTGTCACGCCGTTTCCGACATCGATGGCGACACGTGTCCGCGCTGCGGCGGAAACGCCGTCACGCTCGACGCGTGGCGCAACTTGCGCGCGCAGATTCCGCCGGCGGGCGCACCCTCTCCCGCGTCGCCTAATCCGACCGAAGCCACGACCGTTCGGCTTTCGATGTCGAAGCCGTCGGGGCGCGGCGAGGCCGAGCGCGGCGACGGCACGGCATTCGTGCTTGGAATGTTCCTGTCCTTCCTGTGTTTCGCCATCGCGTTCATCACGGTCTACGTCGTCATCGACTGGATCGGGTGAACGCCAGACGGCAGTTTCAGACACCTTCCCGGCATTCCTTTCCTCTGAGAACCTTCGCGCACTCCAAAATAATCTCAATAAATCCAGCAGCTTAGGTTCGCATTCCACTCGGCATCCGAATTGCTTTGTTCCGGGCCGGAGGTGAGTTCATGGGGATCGAGAGTTTTCTGTTCGACAGTCCCGTCTACCGCGCGCTGGAGCGGAATCTGGAGTTCCAGACCAAGCGCATGGAAGCGGCCAGTTCGAACATCGCGAATATGGATACACCGGACTACCGAGCTGTCGAGGTCTCCTTCGAGCAGCGACTCTCGACGGAAATTCGCCGAGTGAACCCCGAGATCCCCGTCTCCACGAATCCCCGGCACTTCGGTCTCTCCCTCATGGCCGACCGCCCCGTCGCGATCACCGAATCGAGCGACCGGTCGATGCGCGTGGACGGCAACACGGTGGACATGGATCAGGAACTGATGTCCCTCGCGACCGCCCAACTCGAATACTCCGCTTCCGTCACGGGCCTTTCGCGCAAGTACAGCCTTCTCGCCACAGCCATCCAGAGCCGGTTCTAGCCGGTCCCCGTGCCCTCGTTCCTGCCCGGCGGCCCTTTTGCGTCCGCGGGCCAAATCTGTTAACACGTCGGCGGCCAGAAAAAGGGGTGCGCGGCGTGCGTGCGAATCGGAAAACCGATCGGCGGATTTGCGTGGCGATGGCGCTGGTCGGCGCGGTCGCGGCGCTCGCGTTCGCCCTGGCGGCGTGCAAGCTCGGCCCGTCCGAAACCGCGCCGACCTTCGCCGAGGGTGTGCTCGTCACCGTGAACGGCGAGGCCATCACCGTGGACGACTTCCACGCCGCCTTCGCCAAGGCATCGAAAGGCAAGTCCGGAGTGCCCGACGACCCGCCCACGCAGCTCACGATCAAGGGCTTGTTCCTCTCGGAACTCGTGGACAAGAAACTTCTCGAGCAGCAGGCCGCAACGCTCGGGATCGCCGTGACCGATTCGGAGATCCAAGAGCGCGTGACGAAACTCGCCGCCGATTATCCCGCCGGCGAATTCGAGAAAATGATGGCGGATCGCCAGGTGGACGCGGCCGGGCTTCGTGCGCAAGTGGCCGGTCAGATCCTCGTCGATCGCATTGTGGAAAAGGCGATCGCGCCATCGGTGCAGATCTCGCCGTCCGAAGTCGAGGCCGACTACATCTACCATCAGGACGAATACCGCGAGCCCGAACGCGTGCGCGCGAGCCAGATCCTCGTCAAGACCGAGGTCGAGGCCGAAGGACTGGTCGCGCAGCTTTACGCCGGGGGCGATTTTGCCCAGCTCGCCCGCGAACGCTCCATCGCCCCCGAGGCGCAGACCGGCGGCGATCTGGGCTTTTTCGGCGAGGGCGAGATGCCCGAGGCCATCAGCCAGGCCGCGTTCAACATGGCGGTCGGGCAGACCTCGGGCGTGTTGCGCACGCCGTTCGGATTCCACATCATCCGCCTCACCGACCGCCGGCCCGAGCACAATATCGCCTTCGAGACGGTGCGCGATCGGATCGCCGAGAAAATCCGGCAGAAAAAAGCGCAGGACGGCCTGCAAAGCTATCTCGAAAAGGTGCGCGCCGCGGCCGAGATCCGTTACAATCAGGCGCTCATCACGGAGATGTCATTTTGAATCGCTTCGTTGCCATTCTCCTCGCAATCGCGGTCGCGCTCGTCGCGACGGTCGCCGACGCCGAGGTCGTCAACCGAATCGCGGCTATCGTCGACGACGAAATCATCACCGTGTGGCAGGTCGAGCGCGAGTCCCGCCCGGTCGTTGCGGCCTATCTGGCCGCGTCGGAAGAGGACACCGCCGAACAGCGCGCCGCGCGCGTGAGCGAGATCAAAGCCGACATCATGCGCCGGATGATTGAAAACATTCTGCTCGAACGCGAAGTCGCCCGCTTGGGATTTCCGGTCGAGGAAGCGGATATCGACAAGTACATCGACCGCATTCTCGCGGGTAACCGCATGACGCGCGAGCAGCTCTCCGAGACGCTGGCGCGCGAGGGCAAAACGCTCGACGACATGCGCGACCAGATCCGAAAGCAGATCATGCGCGAGCGCTACGTGAGTTTCCGCATGAAGGATCGCATCGCCGTCTCCGAGGACGAGGCCCGCTCCTACTATCAAGCGAATCCGGATCAGTTCGTGGACGACACGCGGATCACGCTCGCGGAGATCCGTTTCAACCTGCCGCCCGACGCCGATCCCGAGGCCGTGCGCGGCATCTTCGACCTCTCGGCGCAGACCTACGAGAACCTGCTCACGGGTGCGGACTTCGAACAGACGGCGAAGACCGTGTCGCAGGGGCCGACGGCGAAAAACGGCGGATTTCTGGGCTCGTTCCTCATGAGCAAGGACCTCAAGCCCACCTACCAGCGCGCCGCGGAGACCCTGGAGCCCGGGCAGATTTCCACCGTTTATCGCGATACGGTGGGTTTCTTCATTCTCAAATGCCTGGAACGCACGGCGTCGGGCACGCGACCGTTCGAGGACGTGCGCGAGCAGATCGAGATGAAGTTGCGCAAGGACCTGTCCGAGCGCGAGATGCGCAAGCTCGCGCAGGAGCTCTACAAGAAGAGCTTCGTCGACATCAAGGTCAAGGAGTTTCCGGGAAACTGATCGCCCGGCCACGCGATGGGCACCGACGACAAATTCTCGATCGCCATCACGATGGGGGATCCGCTCGGTATCGGTCCCGAAGTGATCGCGAAGTCGCTGCACATCGCCGAGGCCATCGCGCGACCCGTCCTCATCGGCATTCCCGACATTCTCCGAGACGCTATTCGCAAATACAGTGACGAGTCCGTCGCGGTACGCGCCGACGAGTTCTCGATCGTGGCGCCCGAAAGTCCCACGGGCGATTCCCCCGCGGCGCGCGGAAGATTGCAGGCCGAGTGCATCGAGATCGCCGTGGCCATGACGATGCGGGGCGAGACCGCGGCGATCGTCACCGCGCCGAGCAGCAAGGCGAAATTCGACGCGGCGGGCGTGGACGTCCCCGGCCAGACCGAGCTGATCGCCCGTCTGTGCGGCGCCGAGACGCCCGTGATGATGTTGGCCGGGAAAAAACTGCGCGTCGTTCCCCTCACGACGCACTGCCCCGTCGTAGAGGTTCCTTCCCGTCTCTCGATCGAAATGATCGTGCGACAACTGCGCGTGATCGACGCGGACCTTCGGCGCTGGTTCGGCATCGGTCGGGCGCGCATCGCGCTCACGGGTCTGAATCCGCACGCGGGGGAGGGCGGTTTATTCGGGCGCGAGGAGATCGAGATTCTCGCACCCGCGGCAGCCCTCGCGCGCAGCGAAGGCATCGACGTCACCGACCCGCAGCCGGCGGACACCGCGTTCCACTTCGCGGTGCGCGGCCGGCACGATGTCGTCGTCGCGCCCACGCACGATCAAGCGCTCATTCCGCTCAAGCTCCTGCACTTCGACGACGGCGTGAACCTGACGCTCGGCCTGCCGTTTCCGCGTACGTCTCCCGACCACGGCACCGCACCCGACATTGCCGGACGAGGAATTGCGAATCCCGCGAGCATGATCGCCGCCATCCATACGGCGGTGGCGATGGCGCGGCGAGGTTCACCGGGACGGTGAACCCGACCATCGCCAACCCCAAACGGGTCAAAAATATGGACCGATCAGGCAGTTAATCGGTCATGTTTTCGTGCCGATTTCATCGTTCGGCACGCTCCCTCCACCGCGCGAGTGTGCTATAAGACGGCGCTCTCGGGGGGCGTCGTCGGGATGAGCAACAACGTCATCGCCATCAAAGGCGCGCGGGAACACAACCTGCGCAACATCCACTTGGAACTGCCGCGCGACCGGCTCGTCATCATCACGGGCCTTTCCGGCTCCGGGAAAAGCTCGCTCGCGTTCGACACGATTTACGCCGAGGGGCAGCGTCGATACGTCGAAAGCCTCTCGGCCTACGCGCGCCAGTTTCTCGAGCAATTTTCCAAGCCCGATGTCGACTCGATCGAGGGCCTGTCGCCCGCCATCAGCATCGAGCAGAAGACCACCAGCCGGAACCCCCGCTCGACCGTCGGCACCGTCACCGAGATCTATGACTACATGCGACTGCTTTTTGCGCGCGTCGGCCGCCCGCACTGCTACAAGTGCGGCAAGCCGATCGCGGCGCAGTCGCCGCAGACGATGGTCGACACCTTGATGGGCTATCCCGAGAGCACGCCGATCACGGTCATGTCGCCCGTCGTGCGTGGGCGCAAGGGCGAGTACCGCAAGGAACTGGCGCTGTTCGCGAAGCAGGGTTTCGTGCGCGTGCGCATCGACGGGCAGACGCACGAGATCGCCGACGCGCCGGCGCTTCAGAAGAACCTGAAGCACGACATCGATCTCATCGTGGACCGCATCAAAGTGCGGCCGGGCGTCGAGCGCCGATTGACGGATTCGGTCGAGACGGCGCTGCGTCACGCGGAAGGGTTGGTGAAGATCGAAGTCGGAGGCGAGACTCGGTATTTTTCACAGTCGTTCGCGTGCATCGACTGCGGCGTGAGCTACCCTGAAATCGAGCCGCGTCTGTTTTCGTTCAACAACCCCCACGGTGCCTGCCCCAACTGCGATGGTCTCGGCTCCAAGATGTTCATGGACCCGGATCTCGTGGTGCCCAATCCGAACCTGTCGATCCGCGAGGGCGCGGTGGTGCCGTGGGAATCCCGCGTGTCGTCGATGCACTTCCACGAGGTGCTCGAAAGCCTGGGCCGCGTGTTCAGCTTCTCGATTCACACGCCCTGGAAGGATCTGCCGAAGCGCGCGCAGGACGTGCTTCTGCACGGCAGCGACGGGCGCGAAATTGATTTTCACTACGGCGACGGCAAGCGGCGCTACACCTACACCAAGGCGTTCGAGGGCGTCATCACGAATCTCGAGCGGCGCTACCGCGAGACGAACAGCGAGGCGATGCGCGAAGAGATCCGACGCTTCATGAGCGTGATGCCGTGCGCCGAATGCGCGGGCTCGCGACTGCGTCCCGAGGCGCTCGCCATCAAACTCGGCGGACTCTCCATCGCCGTAACCAGCGCGAAGTCGGTCAAGGACGCGGTCCGTTTCTTCCGCGAACTCGACCTGAACGAAAAGGAAGCGCAGATCGCGGGTCGCATTCTCAAAGAGGTGAACGAGCGACTCGGGTTTCTCGAATCCGTCGGGCTCGAATACCTTTCGCTCGACCGCACGAGCGGCACGCTCTCGGGCGGCGAGAGCCAGCGAATCCGACTCGCCACGCAGATCGGTTCGTCGCTCGTCGGTGTGCTCTACATTCTCGACGAGCCATCGATCGGCCTGCATCAACGGGACAACGAGCGTCTGCTCGCCATGCTCAAGCGCCTGCGCGACCTGGGCAATACGGTGATCGTCGTCGAACACGACGCCGACACGATCCGCGAGGCCGACTGGGTGGTCGATCTCGGTCCCGGCGCGGGGCGGCACGGCGGCGAGGTCGTGTTTTCGGGCACGGTGCCCGAACTGCTCGCCGACAAAACTTCCGTGACCGGCCGCTATCTGTCGGGCGATCTCGAAATTCCCATTCCCGAAACGCGGCGCCATATCGCCAAACGCGCGATCGAACTTGTGAACTGCACCGGCAACAACCTGCGCGGCATCCACGTGTCGTTTCCGCTCGGGGTGTTCACGTGCGTCACCGGTGTGTCGGGCTCGGGGAAATCGACGCTCGTCATCGACACGCTGCGTGCCGCGCTCGAACAGCATCTTTACCGCACGAAGGAGCGGGCCGCGCCGCACGGCGGCATCAAGGGGCTTTCGTTCGTCGACAAGTGCATCAACATCGACCAGACGCCCATCGGACGCACCCCGCGCAGCAACCCGGCGACCTACACGGCGCTGTTCACACCGATCCGCGACCTCTTCGCGTCATTGCCCGAAGCCAAGGCGCGCGGGTATTCGCCGGGGCGATTCTCATTCAACGTCAAGGGCGGCCGGTGCGAGGCGTGCGAGGGCGACGGCGTCATCAAGATCGAGATGCATTTTCTGCCGGACGTTTACGTGACCTGCGACGAGTGCAAGGGCCGCCGCTACAACCGCGACACGTTGGAAGTGCACTTCAAAGGGGCGAGCATCGCGGACGTGCTGGATATGACCGTCGATCAGGGCGTCGAGTTTTTCGAGAACGTCCCCGCGATCGCGACAAAGCTGCGCACGTTGCAGGACGTGGGCCTCGGCTACATCCATCTCGGTCAGCAGGCGACGACGCTCTCGGGCGGCGAGGCGCAGCGCATCAAACTCTCGCGCGAGCTGTCGAAGCGCTCCACGGGGCGCACGCTCTACATTCTCGACGAGCCGACGACCGGCCTGCATTTCGAGGACATCCGCAAGCTGCTCGACGTGCTCGCCCGGCTCGTGGACGCGGGCAACACGGTGATCGTGATCGAGCACAACCTCGACGTCATCAAGACCGCGGACTGGATCATCGATCTCGGCCCCGAGGGCGGCGACGGCGGCGGGCAGGTCATCGCGCAGGGGACGCCGGAGCAGGTCGCGAACGCGCCGGGCAGCCACACGGGAGTCTTTCTGCGCAAGGCGCTGCATCTCGACCAGCCGCGTCGTCCGAAAAAACCGGCGAACGCCGCTCCAAAAAAGCCGTCGAGGCCACGACAGGTGCGTCTGCCGGAGATCGACTTCTAGGCGGTGAGCGATGCGAACGCGCTCGCGACGGCGGCCATGTCGTCGTCGGTGTGACCGGCGCACGCGGTGAGGCGGATGCGGCTCGTGCCTCGCGGCACCGTGGGGGGGCGGATCGCCCGAGCGAGCACGCCGCGATCGAAGAGCCGTTGCGACGCGTCGAGGGCATCGGCTTCCGCTCCGATGACAAAGGGCACGACCGCGCCGGAGACCTCGGGCCGTGCATGGCCGGTCGACTCCACGAGGTCGGCGAGTTCACCCGCACGTCCGCGCACGCGCGAGGCGAGATCCGAACCCTCGGCGCGAATGATGCGCAGCGCTTCGTGCGCCGCGCCGACCGCAGCGGGCGGCAACGCGGTCGAAAAGATCGCGCTGCGGGCGTGGTTGATGAGCGCATCGCGAAGCGCGGCGCTGCCGGCGACGAACGCGCCGAACGATCCGAACGCCTTGCCGAAGGTGCCGACCACGAGATCCACGCGCTCGATCAGGCCGAGCGACGCCGCAAGGCCGCGCCCGTCGCCGACCACGCCGAGCGCGTGCGCTTCGTCGAGAGCCAGCGCGGCATCGTGGCGCTCGCAGATCTCCACGAGCGCGGCGAGATCGGGCGCATCGCCGTCCATGGAAAAAATCGTCTCGGTGATGACCATCGCCATCCGGTAACGCGACCGGTGTTCGGCGAGGAGCGCGTCGAGCTGCGCGAGGTCGCAGTGCCGATAAATCATTCGCGTCGCGCGCGACAGGCGGCAGCCGTCGATCAGGCTCGCGTGGTTCAGTTCGTCCGATAGCACCAGGTCGCCGTCGTCGCAAAGCGCCGGGATGAAACCCGTGTTGGCGTGGTAGCCGGACCCGAAGAGCAGCGCGGTGTCCGTGCCCAGCCACTCGGCGAGGTCGTGTTCGAGGGCGACATAGGACGGCGGATTGCCCGTGACGAGGCGGCTTGCTCCCGCGCCCGCGCCCTCATCGCTCGCGGCGCGTGAGGCGGCGGCCGTCACGCGCTCATCACGCGACAGGGCGAGGTAGTCGTTGCCGCACAGGTTGACGAGTTCGCGCCCATCGAGCGCGACGCGGGGTCCCGGCGGCGACTGGAGCGCGAGGAGTTCGCGGTGAAGTCCGGCGCGCCACGTCCGCCTGGACAGCTCGTCAAGACGCTGTTGCAGAGACGAATTCAACGCGCGTCACCGATTCCGTCGCGGCAGGGGTCGGCCGCGTCGCGTCGACCGCGCCATGACCGTGCGATTCGCACGGGCGGATGCGCAATCCCAGTTCCTCGATCATGGCATGATCGGCGGTCGCGCCGCGCCCTTTGG
The DNA here is from genome assembly GCA_020845895.1 of Deltaproteobacteria bacterium. Lineage (NCBI taxonomy): Bacteria > Pseudomonadati > Myxococcota > Myxococcia > Deltaproteobacteria bacterium. The sequence goes on from JADLEX010000094.1 coordinate 46,506, forward strand.
TGGTGAGGTAATCGCCGATCATCATGCCCGACGCACCCGCGCGAAAGATTTCTTTTTGGTCGTCGCCGAGGTTCACTTCGCGTCCGCCGCACACGAGCACCTGTTTTGTCGGCAGAATGTGGCGCGCGAGGGCGATGATCTTGAGTGCGTCGCGGGAAGACAGCTCGCGGAATTCGGCGAACGGCGTGCCGGGTCGAGGATTTAAGTAGTTGATCGGCACGGAATCGACGTCGATGTCGCGCAAAAGCATGAGCAGTTCGACGCGCTGCGCCCACGTCTCGCCCATGCCGAAGATTCCGCCCGAGCACACGAACATACCCTGGCGCTTGGCGGCTTTCACCGATTCGACGTTCACCGAATACGGTCGCGTCGTGCACACTTCGCCGTAATGGCTCTCGGCGGTTTCGAGATTGTGGTGGAACATGGACATGCCGGCCTCGCGGAGCTGCGCGAGTTCGTCGTCGCCCACCACTCCCAGCGATCCGCACGGCGCGAGACCGGTTTCGCGAATGATGTCGGGAATCACCGACTTGAGTACTTCGAGTTCCGTCGTGCGAATCTTCTTGCCGGCAACCACCGTCGAAAACTCGCGCGCGCCCAGCGCTTTGGCCCGGTGCGCGGCTTCGAGGATCTTCTCACGACCGATGAACGCGTATTCGGGCGTCTCGGTCTCGTAGTGCGCCGACTGCGCGCAGAACTTGCAGTCTTCGCCGCAGTGGCCCGACTTGGCGTTGACGATCGCGCACAGCGTGACCTCGTCGCCGCGATGGGCACGGCGCAGCTTTTCGGCGCCGTCGAGCAGCGCCTCGAACGACTCGTCGTCGGGCGTGAAAATCAGCGCCAGGGCCTCATCGGCCGTCAAGGGGCGCTCGGCCGCGGTCGCGGACAGTCGGCGGATTTCGTCGGCGTACGGGATTTCGTCGGCGGACATCCGGGGTCTCCGGTCAGTGGAGTTTGAACGGCTCGCCGGCGGGACCCAAATCGATCTCGCCGCACTGCTTCTCGAAACGCGCGATCTGGTCGCGGAGCGTCAGCAACAGGCGCTTCGCATTTTTCGGCGACAGGATTGTACGGCTGTTCATGCTCGCCGTCGGTCGGCCGGGTTGCAGAAAGAACGTGTCGATCACGAACTCCGAGTCGTTGTGGTTGACGGCGCAGATATTGGCATACTGGCCGCCCGCGAGCCGCTCGTCCACCTTGAGTTCGATCTTGACGACCTGCGGTTTGGGTTTCTCTTCGGTTTCATCGCTCATGATGGCATCCCGTCGGGGTGATTGGTCGATGGTCTGTGGTCAGCGCGTTCGCCGGTCGAGCTCGGCCTCGAGCGCCGCGCGATTCGTGCTGATGTACGTCTCGAGTTCCTCGGCCGTGACGCCCAAATCGCGGAGCGTGGCCTTGACGATGTCATCCGCCCCACCGATACGCCGCGCCCCGCTTCGTTCCAGCGTCAGAACGAACAGGGCCGCCCCCTCGATCGAACGGTTGGGCTTATAGTCTTTTCCGATCGTCATCGCGCGCGTCGCTCTTGAGGAAAACTTGTACCCGCTTTCGGTCGCCGTCGCCGATACTGCGCGTCGTGACGAGTTCGTCGTCTCGCAGCGTGGTGTGGACGATGCGGCGATCGAACGCGGTCAACGGCCGCGTCAACTGCGGACGACCGTTTTTCTTCACCTTCTCGGCGAGCGACAGCGCGTCGTCTTCGAGCCGCGCGGCCTTGCGGTCGCGGTAGTTCTCGGAATCGACGACGATGCGGCCGATCTTCGGGTTGCGCCGGGCGGTGATGCGATTGATGAGGTATTGCAGCGCGTCGAGCGTCTCGCCGTGGCGACCGATGAACAGCCCGGACCCGTTGCTCGCCACCGACAGCACCAGACGGTCCGTTTCGCGGCGTACCTCGACCGCGACATCGGGATCGAGGTGACGGCACAGTGCGGCGAGCTCTTCCGCGGGGTCGTAGTTCGGATCGATGACGACATGACGCGTCGCCGATTCGTCGTCCCCGTCGTCCTCGAATGGCGCCGATTCCTCGCCCGACGCTTCGATCGCGCCGTTCTCATCCGCGACCGGTTCGGCGTCGGCCGGCCCGGGCGCCTCGGGAGGAGCGCCCTTCGTCACGCGCACGCGGGCCTTGCGCGTGGTCATTCCGAGCGTCGTTTTCGGCTCCTGAACGACTTCCACGCGGACCTCGTCGGGCGAGGTTCCCAGCTGGCGGCAGGCGTCGGCCACCGCTTCGTCGATCGTGGCGGCTTCCGTTTCGATCGTGATCTTCATCGTCGCCTCGTTCGCGACGCGCTTGAACGCGTCACGCGGCCTTGGCCACCGGCTTCGGCGGCGCGCCCGGGGTCAGCCCGGTCTTGTTCATGTAAAACTGCTGGGCGATCGTCAGGATGTTGCTGACCAGCCAGTACAGAACCAGGCCGGATGGAAAACTCAGGAACATGAACGTGAAAACCACCGGCATCAGCATCATCATCTTCTGCTGGATCGGGTCGGCCGACGACGGGGTCATCTTTTGCGTGATGACCATCGTCGCGCCCATGATGATCGGGGTGACGTAGTAGGGGTCGGGAGCGGAGAGATCCTGAATCCACCACGCGAAAGGCGCGTGACGCAGTTCGATCGTCCCGTAGAGCGCCCGGTAGAACGCGAGAAAGACCGGAAGCTGGAGCAGCAACGGCAGACAACCCGACGCCGGATTGACGTTGTGCGCCTTGTAGAGCGCCATCATCTCCTGATTGAGGCGCTCGCGATCTTCCTTGTGTTTCTCGCGAAGCTCCTGCATGAGCGGCGCGAGCGCCGACATCGCCTTCATCGATTTGTACGACTTGTACGTGAGCGGATACATCAGCACCTTGACGATGATCGTGGTGATGATGATTGCGATGCCCCAATTTCCCGTCCAGCCGTAGAGCAGCTGAAGGAAGCGCACGAGGAGTTTCGCGATGGCCGAGAACCATCCGAAGTCGATGGCCCGGTCGAAGCCGTGGCCCGCGGCGATCAGGACGTCCTCGCCCTTGGGTCCGAAGTACGCATGGAAATCGAAGGTGGCCTCGCCGCCGGGCGCAATGGTTGTTTCGGGCAGCGTCAGGATGGCGACGATCGGGTCGGTCGGATTCTGCGGCCCAAGCACCTGCACCTGCGTGGTCTCGGAAACGCCCGGCGCGACGGCCGATAGAAAATAGACGTTTTCGAACCCGGACCACATGACGTTGCCGGGATGCTGCACGCCCGCGGCTTTGTCGAGGGGCTTGGTCTCGAGGCTGCCGCCCACGAAGGCGGCGAACTGCGTGATATTGAGATTCGGTTTGAAGAAGCTGCTCTTCTCCACCTTGAATTCGTGAAAGAGCGACATCGACAGGCGACCCTGCGCCGACGCCGCGCCCAGGCTTTTGATCGTGACCTTCAGATCGACCCGGTACTTGTCGAAGTCGGGCGTGTACGCCTTCGTGATGCGAAAGCCCGCGGGGTCGTCGCGCTCGAAGACGATGCCGTCCGGCGCATTGCGCACGATTCGGTAGGTGTCCTTTTCGGCTATCGTGGGACCCGAGCCGACCCAGTACGTACTCATCGGCAGGCGACCGGTGCTCTGCGTTTGGATCAGGTCGAGGGGCTCGCCCTTGGGACCGGCCACGTCGTTGAAGCTTTTGAGTTTCCAGGACGCCACGCGGCCGCCGACGTTGCTGAACGCGGCCGCGACCTTGTCGTCGTCGATCGCGATGGGCGGGAGAACGGGGGCCAGATCGATCGGCGGGGCTGCCTCCGCGGGCGCGCCGTTCGCGGTCGCGGTGAGCGGATCGTTCGGTGTCGTCCCGGGAGGCGTCGAGGCAAGCGTCCCCGGTGTCGCCGAGCTTCCCGCCGGTGCGGTCATCGCGGGCGTCGCGGTCGCGACGGCCTGTGTCGCGGTCTCGTCCAACTCGGCGGGTTCGTCCTTGGGCGACAGATAGCTCCACCCCACGAGAATCACGAAAATCAGAATCATCCCGATGACAAAGTCGCGATCCATCGACGAATCCTGTTCGATTACGGCCGCGGCGCGGGGTCAAACCCGCCGCGTGCGAAGGGATGGCAGCGCAGGAGCCGCCAAAGCGTCAGGAGAAAAGCCCGCGGAATCGAATGCGAGGCGAAGCAATCGCGGGCGTAGTCGGAACACGTCGGTTCGAAGCGGCATGCCGCGGGCAGCCAGGGCGAGACCGCCAGCTTATACAGACGCAGGACCGCCAGAGCCGTTCGGCGGGCGGGTCGGGGCGTCGCCCGAACCGCCGCGTGGGGTTCGCAGCAGGAACGGGGCATGGCGGAAGAGTCGATCAAAATTGCTCTCCACATCGGCGAGAACGCGAAGCGCCGCTGCATCCCGCACGATCACGACGATGTCGTAACCCGGAGCAAGGAGGTGGCGGTGCGTGCGATAATACTCGCGAATCAGGCGCTTGGCACGATTGCGCCGAACCGCCTTGCCCGATTGCCGGCTGAGCGTCAGACCGACTCGGGGCCATGCCCGGCGGCCGCGGTCCACGAGCACCGTGAAATCCGGCGTGCGAAACCGTTTGCCGCGACGCCCGACGCGCAGAAAATCGCGCCGGTCGAGCAGACGCGAGGCCTTGGGAAACCGCTGCCCCGTCGGCTTCGCATCCATCGCCGCGTCATCAGCCCCGCGCCTTGGTCTTGAACACCGGGGCGAGAACCTTGCGGCCCTTGGCCCGTCGCGACTTGAGCACGGCGCGGCCCCAACGCGTGGCCATCCGATGACGGAAGCCGTGCGTGCGAACCCGCTTCAGGTTGCGCGGTTGATAAGTCTGTTTCATGGCGTCACCTCAAAAAAACCCGGCCCCGATCCTCGGGATATTCTCTCGTATCCCGGCGGAATTCGTGGGGCAAGTGTTGAAGATCTCGTAAGAATCCGCGTCGCAAAGGCCGCCTTGTGTAGCCAAAACGCCCCCGCTTGTCAACCGCGACTCCCCGTTTGCGATCGGGGATCGAATATGGGACTTGCCTGCGCCGACGAGGCCGGGCGCCGGGCCAAGTTGTCACGCACCAACCCGTCCGATATAAGGGCAATGTTCGGCCGGGGGGCGGACGTCTTCGAAAGGACCATCGCCATGTACGCATCGCGGATCCATCGCGCAGCGCTCGTCGTGTTATTGGGGCTCGCACTCCTTTTCGCTCTTGTTCCGGTCGCTCGGGCGGATTCGGCCGGCGACGCTCTTTACGCGAAAGTTCAGAAGTCGCTGGGCGCGGTGAATACGGCGACCTATCAGCTCACGCTGCAAAACCGCGTCGGGTCGAAGATGCGACCCAAGGAAGTCATCCAGTGCAAGACGACGCGCGAGGGCAAGCTGTATCTGAAGTGGACGGGCGACGCGAACAAGAATCGCGAGCTGATCTACAAGCCCGGCTGGAACAACGACAAGCTGTGGGTGAAGGAAGGCGGTGCGCTCGACTTCGCGGCGGTCGCGGTGGCTTTCGACGACCCGATCGTGAAATCCGATTACGTGCGTTCGCTGGACGTGCTCATTTTCGATCGCCTCGCGAAGGTGATCGCCGAATGGAAGTCGGCGGGGGTCGCGACCGTCGAGCCGGACGGCCAGACGCTTCGCATCACGGCGTCGGGGCAGGGCGTGTCGCTCATCACGCCGGACGCCGCGGGGCTCCCAACGAAAATCGTCGTCAAGGACGCCAAAGACCAGATCGTCGAGGAGTACGTCATTTCGAGCATGAATGCCTCGGCGCAGCTCGGCGACGCGGACTTCGACGTGAAGAACGCGGCCTACGGATTTCCGGGGTTTTCGTCGGACGGAATCCATATCGATGCCGAGCGCATGAAGGCGACGCTCGACAAAAAGTACGGGGCGGCGAACCACTACACATGCCGCATGGAGAAGAAGGAGCGCATCGCCGGCAAGCTGCAGGAAAAGCAGACCATGGAGGTCAAGTTCCGCAAACCCGGCGACATCTACATGAAGTGGGCCAAGGGACCGCACGAGGGGCGGCAGATGCTCTACCGCGTGGGCAAGGACGATAAGATCACGGTGAAAGAGGCCGGGATTCTGGGCATCGCCACCGTGAAAATCGACCCCAACGGCTCGCTGGTCAAAGCCGATACCAATCACCCCCTGACCGAACTCGACATGGGTTTCACCATCGGGATGATCTACCAGCAACTCTCCAAGGGCCAGAAAAACGGCGACATCAAGCTGAAATTCAAGGGCGTCGAGAACATCGGGGGCAAGCCGGCCTACGTCGTCGAATCCTGGTTCCAAAACGCCGAGACGCAGGGCTATTACGCTCCGCACTCCATCAACTGGCATGACAAGGCAACCGGCCTGCCGGTGAAGACGGCCTCCTTCGAGGCCAACGGCGATCTGCGCGAGGAGTTTCTCTGGACGAACATCAAGTTCAACCCCGGCCTCACCGACGCGGATTGGGACCCGGCGAACCCCGAATACGGGTTCTAAAGCCGCTTCCCGACTAGCGCGCGGATCTCGCGCCCGGAATTTTCCCCGTCGGTTCAGACGAGGAAAAATCCTTCTCGAAATATTTCGACTGTGGTATAGATCACACAATAACCTTGCGAATGCATTTTTCGCCATGTTGGGGATGGCGCGTCGATCCGGTATTCCCCGGGCGCCGCGCGGATGGATGCGGCGATGATTCCGAGCGACGGGATAGCGGCGGACGTGTCCGCAATTCCGGAAACCGGCGGACGTGAAAATGTCGACCGGGCGGGTTCGCCCTCGTCCACGCTTTCGTTTTTCCCGTTCAGCGACATTCTCGATCTGGGACGCGACGGCCTGTGCGTCATCGTCGGCGGAATCCTTCGTCATGTGAACACGTCACTCGTCGAGATGCTGGAGACCACGGCGGCGGCGATGCTCGGACGGCCCTTTCTCGATTTCGTCGATCCCGCCCATGCGGCCGCGCTCGACGAGCTGTATCGACGCCACGTCGGCGGGACGCGCGACATCGGGCTCGTCGAGTCGATGCTCGTGCGCGCCGACGGAACGAAGGTGCCGGTCGAGATCGACGGCGGCGTTATCGAGATCGGCGAGGAGAGGGCCGAGGTCGTCGTGCTGCGCGACCTGCGGGACGACGAGGCGCGCACCACGGCGCTGCTGGAAAGCGAGCGGCGTTATCGCGTTCTCGTCGAACACTCCCGCGATCTCATCGGCATCCTCGACGGCGGACGGTTGCAGTATGTGAACCGGGCCGGACGGCGCATGCTCGCCACGACGAACGCCGCCGGCGACCACGTCGACTTCGTCGAGCGGATTCATCCGGGCGACCGGCCGTCGTGGCGATCCGCGATCGAATCGGCCGCGACGCGGGATGAGATCGCGGATCTGGAAATTCGCCTGCCCGGCAAGAACCGACGAGATCTCTATTTCGACGTGTCGCTCATTCCGATGGTGCTGGCGGGCCGGCACGTGCTTCAACTCGTAGCCCGCGACGTGACGGAGCGGCGCAAGGTGCGCGAGGCGGTCGTGCGCAAGGATCGCCTCCTGCGCGAAATGATCCGGGCCGCCAAGGACGCGGTCGTGATGATCGACGCCGATGGGCTCATCCAGATTTTCAACCCCGCCGCCGAGAAGATGTTCGGCTGGGGCGCCGCGCAGGCGATCGGCAAGCCGGTCACGATGCTCCTGCCTCCCGCGATTCGCCGCCGCCACGAGCGCGCCGTGCGCGATTTCTTCCGCGATGGGGGCGGTCACGGTCTGATGAACGCCACGTCCGAACTGCACACCCGGACGGTGGACGGACGGGACATCGACATCGAGCTGTCGCTATCGTCCGGCTTTGTCGGCGGCGCCGGATTCGTGATGGCCCTGGTGCGCGACGTGACGGAACGCAAACGCGTCGTCCGTGCGCTCGAAGAAAGCGAAGAGAGGTTCCGGGCGCTCTTCGAGCACGTGCAGGACGTCGTGCTCCTGCACAAGATCGACCGCAACGGATTTCCGGGGCGGATCCTCGAAGTCAACGAGGCGACGTGCCGCCTGTTGGGATATTCGCGCGATGAACTCCTTCGCATTTCCCCGCTCGACATCCACGCGAAGCCCGCGGGTGGTGCGGCGAAGATGCGGGAGGTGATGGACGAGCTGCGCGATCGTCAAACGGCGATTTTCGAGCGCGATCAGATCGCAAAGGACGGTCGCCGGGTCCCCGTCGAGATCTGCGCGAGTCGCTTCGAGATGAACGGCCGCGCGACGGTGCTGTGGGTGGCGCGCGACATCACCGAACGCAAGAAAATCGAGACGATCATGCGGCGCACGCAGTCCGATCTCGAGGACAAAATCCACGAGCGCACGGCGGAATTGCGTCGCGCATACCGGTTTCTCGAAGAGCAGTATCAGCAGCGATTGCAGGTTGAGCAGGAACTCACCGAGAGCGAGCGGATGCTCTCGACGTTGATGGGCAACCTGCCCGGCATGGCATATCGCTGTCGCCCGGAATCGCCGTGGACGATGGAATTCGTGAGCGAGGGGTGCGTGGATTTAACCGGATTCGCCGCCGAGGATCTGACAAGTCGGACGCCCTATGTGCGTCTGATCCATCCCGAGGACTTCGTCGAGATCCGGCGAATTGTCGCGAGCGCGCTGCTCGAAAAGAAGACGTTTCGCTTCGTTTACCGCATCCAGACGTCATCGGGCGCGGAGAAGTGGGTGTGGGAGCAGGGCCGCCCGATTCTCGACTCGATCGGACGCATTTCGTCGGTCGAGGGCTTCGTTACCGACATCACGGAGCGCAAGCGCGCCGAGGAGCAGTTGCGATTGCTGGCGACGCGCGATCATCTGACCGGGCTGTTCAATCGCCGGCATTTCTGGGAACTGCTCGTCAAGCGGGTGGACGAATCCCGCATCGACAGCCGACGCCTGAGCGTCGGCATCGCCGATCTGGACGGGTTCAAGCAGATCAACGACGTCTTCGGCCATCGCGCGGGCGACGACGTGCTCAAGAACTTCGGCGAGATCGTCCGGCGCGAACTGCGTCCGATGGATTTCGCATGTCGTTACGGCGGAGATGAATTCTGTCTCGTCTTCCCGGATTCCGGTGCACGGCAGGCGGTGGTGTGCGCCGAGCGTATCCGGCGGCGGTTCGGCCAGGAGCAGGTCGTCGTCGGAGTCGAACAACAGCATCACGCGTCCGTGTCGATCGGGATCGTCGAACTCGCATCGCACCACAATACGGCGCAGGACCTCGTCGATCACGCCGACCGTGTTCTGTATATCGCGAAGCAGGCGGGGAAGAATCGCACGATCGACGGTCACGACTTTCCCGAGGCGCACGTCCCCATGCTGCCCGCTCGCCGGGACACGCCGAATTCGTGATACGGATGTTGCAAATTCATTGATTCGCCGTAACATGCCGCGCGATTTGGCGTCGCGCTCTCCCGTGTTCGCGGCGTGTATGCGTACGACTTTTATGGACGAGGAGATCAGGTCATGAAGGTGGCGGTGACGGGGGCGGCGGGATTTCTGGGCTCGCACGTCGCGGACGTGCTGGAAAAAGACGGTTTCGAGGTCGTGCGTCTCGACAAGGACGCCGACGCCGCGCGCCGCATCGTCGCGGCCGATCTGCTCTCGCCGGACGCGCTGAAAGCGGCGCTCGGCGGTGTCGAGGGCGTCTGCCATTTTGCGGCGGTCGGAGACGTTTATCTCGCGTTCGAGAATCCTCCGCTCGCGGCCACGATCAATGCCACGGGCACCGCGAACATGCTCGAAGCGGCGAAGGCCGTCGGTGTCAAGAAGTTCGTCTACATCTCCACGTGGGAAGTTTACGGCGAGCCCGAGTATCAGCCGATGGATGAGAAGCACCCGTGCCGGCCCGATCATCCCTACAACATCACCAAGCTCGCGGGGGAACATCTGGCGATGGCGTACGACCGGCTCAAGGGCGTGCCCGCGGTCGCGCTGCGCATCGGCACCGCCTTCGGCACCCGCATGCGCTCCAATTCGGTCTTCTCGATCTTCATCCGCAAGGGCATGAAGGGCGAGCCGATCACGATCAAGGGCACGGGCGAACAGGGCCGCGAGTTCGTGCACGCCTTCGATATCGGCCGCGCGTGTGCGCTCGTGCTGCGCTCCGACCTGCGCGGCGAGGTTTTCAACATCACCGGCACCGAGTTCGTGTCGATCAAACGTCTGGCCGAGCTCGTGAGCGCGAAGTTCCCGACCGAGATCAAATTCGAAGAGGCCCGGGCGGGAGACATCGCGCCGGCCAAGGTCTCGACCGAAAAGGCGCGCAAGCTGCTCGGCTGGCAGCCCGAGGTGGCGTTCGAGCAGGGGCTCGCCGGGATCATCGAGGAAGCGATCGCCAAAGCGTGAACGCGCCCGGTCGAGGCGTTTGACCGGAGCGGAGCAAGGCGGCGGGTTTCGGAGGGGATCATGTCGGAGTCGCCGTTCGTCCTGACGAGTGAACTGATTTTCCGGCAGCGCGTCTTCGCCGCGATCTTCATCGTCTTTTTCATGATTCTCACGCTCGAACTCATCCGCCGCCGCGCGCTCAAGGAGCGCTATGCGATCCTGTGGGTCGTGGCGGCCTTCGTCCTGCTGCCCATGGTCCTGTCGCCCTCCATCGTGAGCAGCGTGTCCCGTCTCATCGGCGTCAACTACCCGCCGTCGGCGATCCTGCTCACGGGCATTCTCTTCCTCACGCTCATCGTGCTGCACTTTTCGGTGGCGCTCTCGCGTTTCAAGTCGAACGAGGAGAAGCTGGTGCTGCGGATCATCGAGCAGGATCAGGATCTGTCGCAGCTTCGGCAGAGAATCCGCGTGATCGAACACCGGATCGATCAGGCGAACCCCGGCGCGCCGCCGAAAGACGACGCGCCGACGCGGGATTGATTGCGCGTCGTCAGGGAATTTGCCGCGGGCCGACCAGCCGCCACCACGCCGACAGGAGAGGGTTGAGAATGCGATCGGCGAGCGACGTGCCGAGACCCTCGAATTCGAGCTTCACGCTGATGTGAGCCTTCAGAACGCGCGCGGCGTTCGGATTCGCCATCGCCGTCCGGCGCCGAGCGGCGACCCACGCGCGGAACTCGCCCGACATCGCTTCGCGCATCGCGCGCCATTTCGCTCCGGCGAGTCCTCCGCGAGCGAGCTGGAGCAACACGGCGATTTCCATCGCCGCGAAAAACGGCGCAAGCCGTACCATCCACGACCACGGGAAGTACGAGCCGACGAACGCCCAGCGATTGCGTTCGAGGTATCGGAACTTGTCGGCGCTTTTGGAAAACGTGTAGTCGTGATCGATCATTGACGCCGGGACGACGAGGTTTTCTCCACCCGCGAGACGCACCCGCCAACCCAGGTCCTGGTCCTCCACATAAAGGAAAAACGTCTCGTCGAATCCTCCGAGGGCGCTGAAGTCGGCCACGCGCATGACGAACGCGCATCCGCTGCACGTCGCGCACGCGAAGGGCTCGCGGTCCACGTACGCCGTGGGATCGCGACCGTAGCCGTCGGTGAAGCCGAAGCCGAGCAGGTGAACGCGGTTGCCCGCGCTGTTCACGCGCCGACCATCGTCCATCAGGATCAGCGGTTGGACGCACATCGCGCCGGGCGTGTTCTCCAGGGCCGAAAGAAGGGGCGAGAGCCAGCCGCGCCGCACGCGCGTGTCGGGATTGAGCACGGCGACGTGGGTGCAACCGAGTTCCGCCGCGCGGGCCACGCCGAGATTCACCCCCGCGCCGAAGCCCCCGTTTCGACCGGATTCGACGAGTACGACATCCGATCGTTCGGCGCGAAGCCACTCGACGGTGCCGTCGCGCGAGTCGTTGTCCACGACGATGATGTCGCGCGCGAGATCGTGCTCACCATCCGCGTCGAGCGACGCGAGCAGGTTCGGCAACGCCTCGCGCGAACGATAGGCCACGGTGACGATCGCAACGCGAACGGGCATCGTTTCGGCGGCGGCAAGCTGCGAATTGGCGTGCAAGGAAGCGACTCCTTAACTGGCCGCATCTCTACCGCAACGAACGTGTCGTGCCTAGTCGTACACTCCGCCACGAGTCACCCGAGTCGGGTGAACAACTCCACGCACCACGCATACGCCTTCGCGTAAATTGATTCCGATTTCGATTCACGGGGTCCGGCAACGTTGAGCACCTCGAATCGCCCCGCGTGAACCCACGCGACGGCCTCGTCGATGGCGGGCGTCCGGGCGAGATCGACAACGAGGCACGGCTTCACGAGCCGTCGCGCCACCTCGATCGTGTAGGCGGTGCCGCCCGTCGGCGCGCCCATCGTCAGGACCAGCGTCGCGTCGGCGTCGCGCACATTCCACCGCGTGCGTTCGTCATATTCGGCGCTCGGCGTTTCGCGCAGCGGATAGCGAGCGGGAATCGGACCGTCCTCGGCGCGTCGCCCGGCCGGGCACCATCCGCCGCAGGCGAGACCGACGGTGAGGGCGCCGTCGAGCGCGGCTCGGTCCACGCCGGTCTGGCCGCCGGAGACGATCGTCAATCGGGACGGGCGTGTGGACATGCGTCGCGCTTGGGCTCCATCATTGCAACGACTTTGGGAACCGGGCGCGGGAGTGAAACATGAAAGCCATCTGGTTGGAAGACGGTCGGGCCGCGTGGCGCGACGTGCCGGAGCCCGAGCGTCGCCCGGGTTGGGATGTCGTGCAGGTAAGCGCGGTCGGCGTGTGCAACACCGATCTCGAGCTTACGCGCGGCTATATGAACTTTCGCGGCGTTCCCGGTCATGAGTTCGTCGGGCGCGTCGTTTCGGATGATTCGCCCCTCGCGGGGCGGCGCGTGGTCGGCGAGATCAACACGGGATGCGGTCGGTGCGCGGCGTGCCTCGCGGGATGGGCGCGCCATTGCGCGGAGCGCGGCGTGCTGGGCATCCTGAACCTACCGGGTGCTTTCGCGGAACGAATCGCGCTGCCGCGCGGCAACCTGAAGCCGATTCCCGATTCTCTTGACGACGAGCGAGCGGTCTTTATCGAGCCGCTGGCGGCGGCGCTGCGTCTGTCGGAGCAGGGACTTCTGACGGCGGGCACGCGCACGCTGCTCGTCGGCGACGGCAAGCTCGCGCAGCTCGTCGCGCGGGTCCTCGCCCTGCACGGCGCACGCACCACGGTGCTCGGCCGCCACGCGCGCAAACTCGATCTGCTCGCGCCGTGGGTGAACGTAATCGCGAGGGATGCCCAGCGCGTTGCGCCCGCGTCGTTCGATCTCGTGATCGAAGCGTCGGGTTCGCCCGCGGGTATGGCGGCGGCGCTCGCGACCGTGCGCCCGATGGGCACGATCGTCGTGAAGAGCACCTGCGCGGGACGTATCGACCTCGATCTCAGTCGGTGCGTCGTCGATGAAGTCCGCCTGGTCGGTTCGCGTTGCGGCCCCTTCGAGCCCGCCATCGACCTGCTGGCGCGGGGCCTCGTCGATCCGTCACCGCTCATCGACGCGCGATTCGACTTTCGCGAAACGATCGAAGCCCTGCGTCACGCGGCGACGCCGGGCGTGCTCAAGGTCGTCGTGCGTTTCCCCGCTTCGCCCTAAGAGCCGTCGCCAAAGCGCGACTTCGTGATTCGCAGATCCCGCATGTGGCACAGCCGCCCTCGGCTGTGCAGTTCTTGGCGCACAGCCGAGGGCGGCTGTGCCACATGAACTGCCCGAGTCGAGCAGCGCCGCTAAAACGTCAGCCTGACAACGCGCCACGCGATCGTCGCGGCGATGAACGCGACCATCGCGACGAGCCACGCCGCATCTCGATACCCGACTCGCGGCGCATCCATGCGCGTGCGTTTTGTCGACGCGCCGAATCCGCGAGCTTCTAGCGCGACTGCCATGCCGTCCGCCTGACGCAGAGCCGCGATGAGCACGGGCGCGACGATGGCGGCGTAGGCGCGCATGCGGGCTGCCCATCCGCCGCGATCGACGTCGAGCCCGCGCGATCGCTGCGCTTCGGCCACGATGCCCGCGTTTTCGAGAAAAAGGGGCGTGAGCCGGAACGCGAGCGAGAGGGCGAAGGCGACGCGATACGGCAGTCCGAGCCGCTCCATGCCGTACGACACGTCCTCGATGCGCGTCGAGGTGAGATAAACGATGGCCGCCGTGAGAAACGCCACGAGGCGCAGACCCATGCCGAGTCCGTAAGCAAGGGTCTCGCGCGATGGCGCGAAGGGGCCGAACACGAAGTAGGGCGTATCCGCGCCGCGACGAAAGGCCGTCCACAGCGCCAGCGTGACGACGAGAAAAACGGCGACAAGCCCGCGCGCGCGCCACAGATTCGCCCCCGCGCCGGTGGCGACGCCGACCGCGACGAAGATCGCCCAGATGGCGAGCATGGGCACGGGATCTTCCACGATGAGCGGCGGCGCGCATGCGAGTCCAAAGACCAGCAGGCGCGTGGAGGGATGCAGCCGCCCGAGCGACGTGTCATCGGAGCGGAAGAACGCGCTCATGCCCGCTCCAACCGCGCCGCGAGCGAATCGACGGTGAGCGCGCGCGTGCCCATCCGGTGCGCGAGTCGGACGATCGACGGCGCGACGAGGCGCGAGGCGCGACATGCGGCGTCGTCGGTCAGCACGCCGAACGGGTCGCCGTCCGCCACGATGCGCCCGTCGGCCATGGCGATGATGCGCGTCGCAAACGCCGCCGCGTGGGCGAGGGCGTGCGTGATGACGAGGACGGCGTGGCCCGCGTCCACGAGACGCGCGAGCGTCGCCATCATCCGCTCCTGCTCCGGGGCGTCGAGGCCGGTCGTCGGTTCATCGAGGATCAGGAGGCGCGGACGGCACGCCAGCACGCTTGCGAGGGCGAGGCGCTTGCGTTCGCCCTTGGTCATCGCGAAAGGATCGCGCCCGCCCGCGTCGGTGAGGCCCGCAATCGCGAGCGCCTCGTCCACGCGCCGCGCGATCTCATCCGGCGCGAGACGCTGATGACGCGGACCGAAGGCGACCTCCTCGGCCGCCGTCGCGCAGAAGAGCTGGTGATCGGGATTCTGAAAGACGAGCCCGACCGCGCCGGGGCGCTCGTGCGCCGCGAGCGATGCGACCTCGCGACCGCCGACCCGCACCTGTCCCGCCCGTGGGCGGAGAATGCCGGCGAGCAGCTTGACGAGCGTTGTCTTGCCGCATCCGTTCGCGCCCACGAGCGCAACGAGCTCGCCCGCGCGGATCTCCAGATCGACGTCGCGCACCGCTGACTGATCGGCCCGATAGCCGAAGGTCAGACCCGTCGCGCGGACCATCATGTCGCCGGTCGTGGGGAGCCGGTCGACGGAGGTCGATGTCGCGCGGAATCCCGAGGTTGCGAGCACGTCGCAAGCCGATTCGACGGAATCGGGTCGCTCGGCAAGCCCCAACCGTGCAAACAGATCGGCGAGCGGCGGCGGCGACGCACCGCAGGCGCGAACGCGTTCGGGATCGGTCCACATTTCTTCGGCCGTCATGACGGCGTGGACGCGCCCGTCCTTCATCGCGACGATCAGATCGGCATGGCCGAGCGACTCCAGGTCGTGCGTGACGTGAAGGACGGTTCGGAGTTCGGTCGCGAACGCCCGTACAATCCCGACGATCGCGGCGGCGGATTCGGGGTCGAGGTCGGTGGTGGGTTCGTCCAGGGCGAGGATCGGCGTTTCCGCGGCCAGCACACTGGCCAGCGCGAGGCGCTGCTTCTGCCCGCCCGAGAGCGACGCCGGCTCGCGCTCACGCAGGTCCCACAGGTCCATGCGCGTCAGCCACTCGCGCACGCGCGTCGCGATGACGGCGGGATCGAGGCCGCGGCTTTCGAGCGCGAAAGCCGCCTCGCGCAGCACGCTCGACGAAAAGAGCTGCGTCTCGAAGTCCTGAAAGACGATCCCCACGGTTGCGGAGAGCTCGGCGACGGTCCTGTCGGCGATGTCCTCGCCGAAAAGTCGCACCGCCCCGCGCCACTCGCCCTTGCGAAACGTCGGAACGATGCGGTTGAGGGTTTGCGTGAGCGTGGATTTTCCCGCGCCGTTGTGCCCGATGACACCGATGACGCCGCCAGCGGGCAGGGCGAGCCGGATGTCGCGCAGCGCGGGTGCGTCGGCGCGGCGATCGCGGAACAGTTCGATGTCGAATTCGGCGGCGGGGGAGTCGGGTTTCACGAAAGTGCGTTCCTGCTCTAAAGCAGCGCGCAGCCGACGAGCATGACGACCAGGAACGGCGCCACGCCCGCGCCGATGGCGGCGGTTCCCGTAACCCCGGCGAAGCCCGCCGCGCCGAACGACGCGTCGAGCGCACCGAAGGCGATGGCGTCGCCGACCGCGAACGCGGCGAGGGCCCCGGCCACGGCGAGGATCGCGCCGACGCCACGTCGCCCGGACGGAGGCGGCGCGAGGTCCATCACGTCGTGCCAGACGAGTCCCGCCCGTTCGACGCGGGGATAGAGCAACGCGACCAGCGGCAACGCGAGCGCCAGCGAACTGAGCAGGTTGTTGACGAGAATGATGTTGCCGAGCGCGGCAAACGGCGCGAGCCCGAGCAGGTCCACGCCCCAGCCGATCGCCGACGCGATGGCGAAGCAACCGGCAACCATCGCCGCCGCAACGAGCAGCCAGTCGGCCCGGCCGCCCTCGCCGGGGCGCGCATGGCCGCGAAAAGCCCGCCAAATCGAATAGGGCAGGTAGCCGTAGAGGAAGTTGCCGACGAACCCGAAAAAGCTGCCCGGTCCGAACATCCCGCCGAGAAAATCCGCGACGAGGTTGCCGATCGCCGCGCCCCACGCCGCCGCCGGACCGAATAGCAGGGACATGAGCACGGGCACCGCCGCGCCCGGGCGCACCTCGGTGAGGCCCGGCACCAGGACCGCGATCTTGAACGGCAACAGCACCGCGACATAACACGCCGCGCAAACCGCCGTCAGGACGACCATCCGGGTGGACTTCCACATGGTGAGCAGTTCGCGCACGGCGACCTCCGCGGGGTGTGGCGAGGGGCGGGACCACGGGGAAATTCTCACCGCGTCTCCGCCGCGTCAAGCTGGAATGCCCGCGCGGTTGCGACATTGCTCCATCGCGCCGCCGGCTCCTCCAGACTGCACGAAATCGTCACCGGCGCGCGAAGATTGTGGCAAATTGTGCACAAAAGCGGAGAATCCCGGTGAACATGCCAAATTGGGGCAGGCTGTTCACGCGGATGTCACACATTCGTCACACGAGTCGTTTTTAAGAGCGCGCGTGACGAGCACGTTCAGAAGGACACCATGACGACCCAAATCCTGATCATCGAGGACGAAGCCGACCTCGTCGCCAATTTGGAATACAACCTTCAAAAGGAAGGTTACCGTACGCGCTCGGCGCTGAACGGCAAGGCGGGGCTCGACCTGGTCGGCCACGGACCGACCCCGGACCTCGTGCTCCTCGATTTGATGCTGCCGGATGTACCGGGGACCGAGGTCTGCCGCCAGATCCGCAATCACGAAAAGACGAAGAACACACCCGTGATTTTCCTCACGGCCAAGGGTGACGAAATCGACCGCATCGTCGGATTCGAGATCGGGGCCGACGACTACATGACCAAGCCGTTCAGCGTGCGCGAACTCGTTCTGCGCATTCGCGCCGTGCTGCGTCGCACGCAGGTCGATGAACTGCCCGAGGGCGAGCAGATCCGATTCGGGCGGCTCGTGATCGATCGCGGCGCGCACCGAGCGTGGGTGGGCGAGGAAGAAGTGGCGCTGACGGCGCTGGAATTCCGTCTCCTCACGACGTTTTTGTCGCGCAAGGGTCGGGTGCAGACCCGCGAAAAACTTCTCGACGACGTGTGGGGAATCCAGGCGGACGTGACGACGCGCACCGTGGACACGCACGTGAAACGATTGCGGCAGAAGCTCGGGGATCTCGGCGCGTACATCGAGACGATACGCGGGGTCGGGTACAGGTTCTGTACGACCCCGGACGACATCAAGGTTTGATTTTCGGTTTGACCTTCACCCGTTCCAGATTCGGACATTCAAGGAGTTGCCCATGAAACGCAGTCTGCTCTTCCTGTTCGTTCTGACGCTCGTCGCGTCATTCACCGCGGCGTGCGGAAGTCCGGCGCCCGCGCCCACGGGCGATATGCCCAAAGCGGCAGTCCCGGCTCCGGCTCCGGCCGCGGAGGTGATCGCCATCGACGGTTCCAGCACCGTGTTCCCCATCACCGAAGCGGTGGCCGAGGAGTTCCAGAAGGGCGGCCAAGCCAAGGTGACCGTCGGAATCTCGGGCACCGGCGGCGGCTTCAAGAAGTTCTGCGCCGGCGAGACCGTCATCGCCAACGCCTCGCGGCCGATCAAGCCCGAGGAGGTCGAACTGTGCACGAAGAACTCGATCCAGTATGTCGAACTTCCGGTCGCCTATGACGGGCTTGCGGTCGTGGTCAGCAAGGAGAACACCTGGCTCCAGAAGCTGACCGTCAAACAGCTCAAAATGATGTGGGAGCCCGAGGCGCAGGACGTGGTGAAGAAGTGGAAGCAGGTCGATCCCACGTGGCCCGATGACGAATTGCATCTGTTCGGTCCGGGCGTGGACTCCGGCACCTACGACTACTTCACGCAGGCGATCGTCGGCAAGGAACACGCGAGCCGCGGCGATTTCACCGCGAGCGAAGACGACAACGTGCTCGTCCAGGGCGTTTCGACCGACAAGAGCGCGCTCGGATTTTTCGGATTCGCCTACTACGAGTCGAACGCCGAAAAGCTCCGCCTCATTCCGGTCGACGACGAGAACGAGACGAACGGCGCCGGGGCGATCCTGCCGAGCCTTCAGACCGTGTCCGACGGGACGTATCAGCCGCTGTCGCGACCGGTCTTCATCTACATCAGCAAGGCCGCGATCGATTCGCGTCCCGAGGTTCAGGCGTTCGCCGAGTTTTACGTGAAGAACGCCGCGACGCTCACGAAAGAGGTCGGCTACATTCCGATGCCCGCCAAGGCGTATGAACTCGTCGCTGATCGGCTGGCGAAAAAGGTGCTGGGCTCGCTGTTCGCCGGCAAAGGCAGCCAGGTCGGTGTGACGATGGACAAGCTGCTTGCGGCCGAGCAGGGCGGCGAGGCCCCGGCGGCCCCGGCCGCGGGCAACGCCCCGGCCGCGGCGCCCAAATAAGGCGCGCTCCGCACCGCATTCCATGGCTGACCAGTCCGCATTCCAGAATCGCCGCACATGGACGGAGACCCTGATCGAACGGGGTCTCTTCCTGTGCGGCGTCGTGTCGGTCGTCACGACCTTCGGTATCGTCGCGATTCTGGGATACGAGTCCTACGGGTTTTTTCGCGAAGTGCGCCTGCGGGACTTTTTGTTCGACACGCAGTGGACGCCGCTGTTTTTCACGAAACGATTCGGCATTTGGCCGCTCGTGTCGGGAACGGTCCTGACGACGGCGATCGCGATCGTCGTCGCGCTCCCCTTCGGTCTTCTCGCGGCGATCTACCTGAGCGAATTCGCCAACGAGCGGTCGCGCCGCATCGTCAAACCCGCAATCGAGATTCTCGCCGGCGTCCCCACGATCGTGTACGGATACTTCGCGCTCGTTTTCGTCACGCCGCTCCTGCAAAAAATCGTGCCCGACCTGGCTGGATTCAACTCCCTGTCGCCGGGCATCGTGATGGGTGTGATGATCATCCCGCTCATCTCTTCGCTCTCCGAGGACGCCCTTTACTCGGTACCGATGAGCCTGCGCGAGGGGGCTTACGCGCTGGGCGCGGGTAAGCTGCCGACGATCTTTCGCGTAGTGATTCCCGCGGCGCTCTCGGGCATCGCCGCCGCTGTCACCCTCGCGGTGTCGCGCGCGGTGGGCGAGACGATGATCATGGCCATCGCGGCGGGCCAGCAGCCGCGCCTGACCCTCGACCCCCGCGTTCAGATCGAGACCATGACCGCGTACATCGTGCAGGTGGCGCTCGGCGACACGCCGCACGGCACGCTTGCGTATCAGACGATCTTCGTCGTCGGCGCGTGTCTGTTCCTCATGACGCTCGGCATGAACATGCTCAGCCAGCGTCTGGCGCGCCGGTATCGGAGGAAGAACTGATGCAGGGCGCCCGGCGGGGAAAACTTGCGGAGCAGGTGTTTCGGTGGGTCTGCCTTGTCGCCATGACGTTGCCGCTCATCGTGCTGGCCGTGCTCATCATCGACGTGGCGCGCGACGGCGCGGAGCGGATCGGGTGGGATTTTCTGACCAGCTACCCGTCGCGCAACCCCGAAAACGCGGGAATCCTCCCGGCGCTCGTCGGCAGCCTCGTCGTTGTTGCGCTCACGGCGCTCCTTGCGCTGCCCATCGGGGTCGGCGCGGCGGTCTATCTCGAGGAATACGGAAAGCGCAGCTTTTGGGCGAACCTCATTGAAGTGAACATCGCGAACCTCGCCGGCGTGCCGTCGATCATTTACGGCCTGCTTGGCCTCGGCCTGTTCGTGCGCGCGTTCGGATTCGGCCGCAGCGTGATCGCGGGCGCGGGAACGCTCGCGCTGCTCGTGTTGCCGGTCGTCATCCTTTCCACGCGCGAGGCGCTCGCGACGGTGCCCAACGCCCTGCGCGAGGGCGCGCTGGCGCTGGGCGCGACGAAATGGCAGACCACGCGGCGGGTGGTGTTACCGATGGCGTTTCCCGGAATTCTGACCGGGACGATTCTGTCGGTGGCTCGCGCGCTGGGCGAAACCGCCCCGCTCATCACGATTGGCGCTCTGACCTACGTGCCGTTTCTGCCCGACGGGCTGCGTTCGCCGTTCACGGCGCTGCCGATCCAGATCTTCAACTGGGTGTCGAGGCCGCAAAAGGGATTCGTCACTAACGCGGCAGCGGGTATTCTGGTCCTGCTCGTCATTCTGCTCTTGCTCAACGGAATCGCGATCTACCTGCGGAATCGTTTTCAGAAGCGTGTGTATTAGCTAAAGTCCGTTTTTCGTCGCCCGGCCTTTGCGGTCGTGAATACGCGACGACTGGAGTCTGACGGTGTCCGCGGTCAACGGCGCCATATTTCGTGTGCGGGATCTGAATGCCTGGTACGGGCCCCAGCACACCTTGAAGTCGATCACCATCGACGTGCCCGACAATCGGGTCACGGAGGTGATCGGTCCATCGGGTTGCGGCAAGTCCACGTTCATCCGCTGCCTCAACCGCATGCACGAACTTATCGACGGCGCGCGCGTCGAAGGCGAGGTCGTGTATGGCGGCGTCAACATCTACGGTCGCGAAGTCGATCCTGTGTTGCTGCGCCGACGTGTCGGGATGGTGTTTCAGAAACCCAATCCCTTCCCGACCATGACCGTGCGCGACAATGTGCTCGCGGGCCTTCGTCTAACGGGTGCGCTGAAGCGGTCGGACGCGGCCGATCTGGTGGAGCGCGCCCTGCGGCAGGCGGCGCTTTGGGACGAGGTGAAGGACTACCTCGACAAGGCCGGATCGGGTCTATCGGGCGGACAGCAGCAGCGTCTGTGCATCGCGCGGGCGCTGGCGGTCGATCCCGAGGTCATCCTGATGGACGAGCCGTGCTCGGCGCTCGATCCGATCGCCACGGCGCGCATCGAGGAGCTGATCCACCAGCTTCGCGAGAACTACACGATCGTCATCGTCACGCACAACATGCAGCAGGCCGGGCGCGTGTCCGACCAGACCGCGTTTTTTCTCATGGGCGAACTGATCGAATTCACGGACACGAACGTGCTGTTCCGATCGCCGAGCGACCGCCGGACCGAGGAATACATCACGGGCAAGTTCGGTTGACGCCTTCGCGCGCGCCGCGCGCGAGGGATATGGAGACGCCGGGAGAGATGGAGAAGACGCACACCGACAGCGCTTACGAGCGGGAACTGCACGACCTGCGCGAGACACTGCTGCGCATGGCGGGGCTTTGCGAGGAGATGATCGCCGACGCGATCCGCTCCATCGTCGAGCGCAATTCCGAACTCGCGCGGGAGACCATTGAGCGAGACTTCGAGGTCAATCGCGCCGAGGTGCAGGTGGACGAACTCGTCTTCCTGGTCCTCGCCAAGCGCCAGCCGGTCGCGAAGGACCTGCGTTTCACGACGCAGGCCATCAAGATGGCCAACGATCTCGAGCGAATCGGCGACCTCGCGGTGAATATCTGCGAGCGCGCGCTCTTGCTCAATCTCGAGCCGCAGCTCAAGCCGTATCAGGACATTCCGAAGATGGCCGATATCGTCATGTCCATGGTGCGCGAGTCGATCGACGCCTTCGTGAAAGAAGACGCCGACCTCGCGGAGCAGATCATGGAGCGCGACGATGAGGTCGACGACCTCTACCATGTCATCATCCGCGATCTGCTGGCGATCATGCTCAAGAATCCGGACGCGGTGGAACGCGGGATTCACATCCAGTCGATCGCGAAGTTTCTGGAGCGCATGGCCGACCACAGCACGAACCTATGCGAGCAGGTCGTGTTTCTGGTCAAGGGCAAGGACGTGCGTCAGATCGACGGGCTCGAAAAGGTCCGCAAGGGTTAGAGTTTACCCATTCTCGCAGGCGTCGCGATCCGTCCGATGTGCAGGCGCACCCTCACGCCGCCGTGCAGCATGGGGAAGGCGGCGTCGTAGCGCAGCCGCATCGCCTTCCACATGGCTTCGTCGGCGGTGAGCACGCCGAAGCGCCAACCGACGAAGCGCTCGCGCAAAACGTCGCCCGCCTTGGAATAGAGTGTTCCGAGCGAACCCGGCGAACCGACGCGACTACCAAAGGGCGGGTTGAAGGAGACGAGTCCCGGCTCGCGCGGGGGCGACAGGCGGTGGATCGGCACGTGTCGTACCTCCACTTGCGAGGCGAGCCCGGCGCGGTCGAGATTGCCATGGGCGGCGGCGGCGGCCGACGCGTTCGCGTCCGCGCCGACGATGGGGGCGCGAAGCATATCCCGCGCGTTCGCCACGGCTTCTTCGCGCAGACTCGACCAGAGCTTCGCGTCGAAGTCCGCGAAGTCCATGAACGCGAAATCCCGATCGGCGCCCGGGGCGCGACGAAGCGCCCACAGAGCCGCTTCGAGCACCAGCGTGCCCGCACCGCACATGGGATCAACGAAAGGCTCGGCCGGATCGAACCCCGCATACCGCAGCATCGCCGCGGCCATGGTCTCACGCAGGGGTGCGAGGGCGGTTTCGCGCCGATGCCCGCGCCGGTGGAGCAGATCGCCCGAGGTGTCGAGCGAGATCGTGCAGGTGTTCTGGTCGAACCGCGCGAGGACGAGTACCGGCGCGCGACCGGGCTTGGGTTCTCCCAAACGCTCGCCGATGGTGTCCGAAACGACGCTTTCGATCTTCTTGCGGATGTTCAGCTTGGACCCGTGGCTCGCGGCACGCACTTCGATGGGTGTGCCCGGAGCCAGCCAATCGACCCACGGAATGCGCCGGACCTTGCGCGCGAGTTCGGGAAACGACATCGCGACGAACTCGCCGACACGCATGAGCACACGTCCCGCGGTGCGCAGCCACAGATTCGCGCGATAGAGGTCGCGCGACGTGCCGAGGAACTCGACCCCGCCGTGCACGGCGCGCAGCGGCTCGACGCCGATTTCGCCCATTTCGTCGTACAATGCCGGCTCGATGCCCGGCGCGCACATCGCGAACAGGTCGAATCGGCGCTCACCCTGCGGGCGAACACCGGTGGGTTGCGAATTGTTGACGCGCCGGGGATTCGAGGGCATGAAAGGGCGCCTGCCGAGGAAAATGAATGGACCGATATCGACTGATCGACACCTATACGCCGAGGGGCGACCAGCCACAAGCCATCGCGGAGCTGGTTGAGGGCGTCGGGCGCGGCGAGAAGCACCAGGTACTGTTGGGCGTGACGGGCAGCGGGAAAACGCTCACGGTCGCGAACGTCATCGCGCAAAGCGGCCGGCCCGCGCTGGTACTGGCGCACAACAAGACCCTCGCCGCCCAACTCTTCTCCGAGTTTCGGGAGCTCTTTCCCGACAACGCGGTGGAGTATTTCGTCAGCTATTACGACTATTACCAGCCCGAGGCGTATATCCCACGCTCGGATACCTACATCGAAAAAGACAGCTCGGTGAACGAGCGCATCGACCGGCTGCGTCACTCCGCCACACGATCGCTGCTGACGCGCCGCGACGTCATCATCGTGGCGTCGGTCTCGTGCATCTACGGCCTCGGCAGCCCGCACGAATACAACAAGATGCTCGTGGTCGTGAACAAGGGCGACCGCATGGACCGCGACCAGCTCATGCGCCGTCTAATCGAGATGCAGTACACGCGCAACGACATCGACTTTTTTCGCGGCACGTTTCGCGCGCGGGGCGATGTGCTCGAGATCTTTCCCGCCTACGAAGACGAAAAGGCGATCCGCATCGAGTTTTTCGACGAGGACGTGGAACGCATCGCCGAGATCGACCCGCTGCGCGGCAAGGTGATCCGCGACCTTCCCCGCATCGGGATATTTCCAAACAGCCACTACGTCGCCGACCGCCCGACCATCGAGCGAGCCATCGCGGATATCCGCGCGGAGCTCAAGGAACGCTGCGAGCAGCTCCTGTCGCTGGGCAAGCTGCTGGAGGAACAACGCCTGCGGGAGAAGACGCTCTACGACATCGAAATGCTCGCGCAGCTCGGCTACTGCTCGGGCGTCGAAAACTACAGCCGCCACCTCGATGGCCGCGAGGCCGGCTCGCCGCCGTGGACGCTCCTCGATTACTTCCCGTCCGATTTTCTGACGTTCATCGACGAGTCGCATCAGACCGTTCCGCAGCTCAACGCCATGTACAACGGCGATCGCTCGCGCAAGACCGTGCTGGTGGAATACGGCTTCCGCCTGCCGTCGGCGCTCGACAATCGTCCGCTGCGTTTCGAGGAAATCCAGCAGCGATTCGGTCAGATCGTGTATGTCTCGGCGACGCCCGCCGCGTGGGAGCTCGAGAAGGCGGGCGGAGTGGTGGTGGAGCAGATCATCCGTCCGACGGGGCTGATGGACCCTCGCGTCGAGGTCCGGCCCGCGGGAAATCAGGTGGACGACCTGCTCGACGAGATCAAAGCCCGCATCGACAAGAACGAGCGCGTGCTCGTGACGACGTTGACCAAGCGGATGGCCGAGGATCTGACGACCTACTATCAGGATCTCGGGCTGCCCGTCCGCTACCTGCACAGGGAGATCGACACGCTCGAACGTGTCGCGATTCTGCGCGATCTGCGCCTCGGCGAATTCGCGGTGCTCGTCGGCATCAACCTGCTGCGCGAGGGCCTCGACTTGCCCGAGGTCTCGCTCGTCGCGATCCTCGACGCCGACAAGGAAGGGTTTCTGCGCTCCACGACGAGCCTCCTGCAGACTATCGGCCGTGCCGCGCGCAACGTGAACGGCACGGTGATCCTCTATGCGGATCGCATGACGGCCAGCATGAGCACGGCGCTTGACGAGACCAATCGTCGCCGCGAGACGCAGCGCCGGTACAACACGGACAACGGCATCACGCCCGAGTCGATCGTGAAGGGCGTCTCGAACGCGCTGCTGGCGATCTACGACAAGGACTACGTGACCGTGCCGACGCTCAGGCCCGAGGACGACGACCAGATCGTGCCTGCGCACATTCCGATGATGGTCGAATCGCTGCGCCGCCAGATGAAAGCGGCGGCGAAGAGCCTCGACTTTGAGCGCGCGGCCGAGTTGCGCGATCAGATCAAGCGGCTGGAGGAGCGCGAGATCGTCGGGCTCTAAATCTCACTTCCGGTCCTATCACTCCGCCTATTGCCTTCTCGGCCACATATAGATATATTGCTATACAAGAGGTGGTCATGGCGACCGACATGCTTCCCCAGTTCGACTTCGCGCCCTTTACGAACCGCCAGTGCGACGGCATCGCCGAGCTGCTCAAGGCGGTGGGGCACCCGGTGCGTCTTCGTGTGATCGACACGCTCGCGCGCGGTGAGATCTGCGTGGGCGATCTGGCGCTGGCGATCGGCGAGAAACAGGCGATCGTGTCGCAGCAGCTCAAGATCCTGCGCATGGTGGGGCTCGTGAAGACCGAGCGGCGGGCTGGCAAGGCGTTCTACCGGCTCAACAACCAACACCTCTACGACCTGCTTTCGTGCATGCACCGATGCGCGTGTTCGCAGTTTCCGGAGGAGTGAGAAACCGATGTCCGTGAACGACCTGTGGATTGTGGGCTTCCTCGTCTTCTGGATTCTGCTCCAGACGGTGATTCTGCCCAAACTGGGCGTGCCCACCTGAGCGAGCAACGCCTGTCGTCTGGATGACGGCAAAAAGCCCAAAGCGCGCGAATCCGAAAACGTCGAAAACGCCCCCGGCCCGGAGGGAGGGTGAGTCATGCCGATTTACGTCTATCGTTGCCGCGTCTGCGGCGAACAGTTCGATAAGCTCGTTTCGATCGGGGCCGCGAGCCAGCCCCAGACCTGCCCGCAATGCGGCGCGTTCGACGCGCAGAAGCAGATCGCCGCGCCCAGCGCGGTGCCGTCCGCGAAAGGCGGCGGATGCTCCTCGCCCGCGGGCGGCGGATTCACCTGAGGTTGAGGGGTGGGCCGCCGTGTGCGGCCGGATTCACTTCTTCGGGTATTCGTCGACGATGATGCTGACGAGGTTGCGCGCCGAGACCGCCTCGCCTTCCATGCCGAGCCCGGGCAGAACCGCCTTGCCTGTGTAAAAGACGGACTTGTGCGGCGTGCGGTTGTGGAGCAGGGCGACGCCGAGTTTGTCGTCGTCGATGTTCTGCGACCATGCCTCGGCCCGCTCGATGCGATACAGCTCGTAACTTTCTTTCTTCGCGACGAAATCCGTGAAGTCGTCGAGAAACGGCATCAGTTCGCGCAGTGCGGCGTGAATGCGTTCGCAGAGCATGTCCGCTGTGCGCTCTTCCATCACACCGTTTTGCGGGCGGATCTTGATGCGGGCCGCGAGCAGGCGCTTGCCGATCGGCGCGAGGGCCTCGTCGTCCGGCGCGGAGAGGCTGATCATGATGAGGTTGTCGTCGATCAGTTCGTGCCGGGGGTCCTGAACGAGAATGACGTTCGGCCCCATCCCAACCGGCACCACATTCGCGTCGATGCCGACGTAAAGCACGAAATCGTGCCGGCCGGGGGGAGGCAGCTCAAGCTTTTCCTTGAAGTCCGACTTCAGGTGCTTGGGCGACCACGCCTTGAAGAACTCTTCCGGGTTGTCGCAGACGGCAATCGCCTTCGTCTTGATCGGTTCCTTCTGGTCGGCGAACTTGATCTCGGTGTACTTGCCGAACTCGATGTGCTCGATGGCCGGCGTGCGGTGGCACACGCCCCGATACGCCGAGATGCGCTCGCGGTAGAGCGTTTCGAGAACCTTGATGCCGCCTTCGACCTGGAAGATGCCGTTGTTGGTGAGTCCGAGCAGGTTCGCGGCGTAAGCCAGGTTCGGAGCGTCGGGATATACCGGCGATAGATACTGCACCTGACCGTCTACAAACGTCCGCGCCTCGGGCGACAGTTCGTAGCGGTCCAGGAACTCGCCGTAATCCGTGCGGATCGCCTCTTTGTAGAGGTCCGAGACGTTCGCGAGCGCTTTCTTCGCGGCGCGTCCCTCGCCCCAGGTGGACGGTGGATAGACCACGTCGTTGACGAAGAACCCGCGGATGACCTGCGCGTAGCGGTCGACGTCGCTGATGAGCGAGACGACCTTGCCCGACTCCTTGGGAAATTCAAGCGAGACGGTGCGGAACAGCTCGTCGCGCGACTGCGGGAGATCGACCCGGCGCGCGGGCGTGACGATCTGAAAACCGGGCTCCGCCATCAGAAAGCGTTTCTTGTCGAGGAACGGAATGCCGAGCTCGGTGAAGATTTCGGAAAAAATCTGGCCCTTGCCGAAACCGAAGAACATGCCGGGAAAACGGCGAAGTCGATACTCACCGATTCGTTTCACATGCGCCTGCGCCTCGACGTCCGCGATCAGCACGTTGTACCCGCGCTTGACGAGCAACGCGCCCGCGATGAGCCCGGACAAGTCCGAGCCCAAAATCGTGACGTCGAAGAGCATCCCGATCATCAGCCGACCACCTCGACGGCGGGGGATTCCCGGTCCTCGCGCGCGACGATTTCGCCGATCACCCACGCGCGTTCCTGCAGGCCCGAAAGCCGGATCAGGATGTTCTCGACCTCATCCTCCGGGCAGACGATCGCGAGCCCGATGCCCATGTTGAACGTGCGCCACATCTCGGCGTCGTCGATGCCGCCCGCGCGGCGAAGCGTCTCGAAGACACCCGGCGCTTCCCACGATCCGCGCTGGAAACGCACGGCCGCGCGCTCGGGTAGGATGCGCGGCACATTTTCGAGCAGACCGCCGCCCGTGATGTGCGCGACGCCCTTGATCGCGAAATTGCGCGTCAGGTTGCGCAGCGTTTTCGCATAGATGCGCGTGGGCGTCAGCAGTTCTTCGCCGACGGTCCCGCGGAATCCTTCGATGCGGTCGTCGACTGTAAGCCCGAGCTGCTCAAAAACGATCTTGCGCGCCAGCGAATAGCCGTTGGAGTGAAGGCCGGTGCTCGCCACGCCGATCACGCGGTCGCCTTCGGCGATGCCGCTGCCGTCGATCAGCACGTCGCGGTCCACCACGCCCACGGCGAAACCCGCGAGGTCGAACTCCCCCGCCGGGTAGAAGTCGGGCATTTCCGCCGTTTCGCCTCCGACCAGCGCGCAGCCCGCTTCCTTGCACCCCTCGGCGATGCCCTTGATCACCGAGGCGGCGGCCTGCGGTTCGAGCTTGCCGCAGGCGAAATAGTCAAGGAAAAACAGCGGTTCCGCCCCGCAGGTGATCACATCGTTCACGCACATTGCCACGAGGTCGATGCCGACCGTGTCTAGGCGGCCCGTCATGAATGCGATCTTGAGCTTGGTGCCCACGCCGTCGGTGCCCGAGACGAGCAGCGGATTTTTGTAATTCAGCGTATTCAGGGCGAAAAGCGACGCAAATCCGCCGATGTCGGCCTTGACCTCGGGCCGAAAGGTGGAACGCACATAGGGCTTGATGAGGCGCACCAACTCGTTTCCGGCGTCGATATCGACCCCGGCATCGCGATAAGACCGAAACACCTTGGTATTCAATACAATCCTCAACGTGAAGGGCAGGCGGCCCCAATTGCCGAAACCGCCAAGGCCAACGATCTTAGGGAGCGGTCCCGAAAAGTCAAACGCGGCGGGGGCATTTTTGCGCCTTCACCCACGACATCCGGGCGACGTTCGCCGCACGGATTCGCACGTTCGACGAATCACCGTTCAGCGTTTCGGAAACCGGTAGTGCCCGATGATTATCCACGCGAACAGGACGTTTTCGAGGCGCGGTCCCGCGCCGATGTTGTGGACGACGGCGGGCGTGACGCCGTCCGACGTGTCGTCGGTCAGCACCCCAATGTGCGTGAGCCCGTTGTCGAGCCGCCACGCGACCACGTCGCCTGGGGCGTAATCCGTCGGTTTGTCGGTGATCGGAAGCGAAAAGCCGCGGCGCGCGAAAAACGCCATGAGATTCGGCACGCGGCGGTGATCGATATGGGGATCGGGGCGCGGCCCGGGCCACGAGTTGGGATACGCCCCCGGCGCGGCGCGCAAGTCGTCGTGAACGAGCTTTTGCAGGTCGTGCCCCAGCGCACGGAAAATCCGCACGACCTCATCCGTGCACACGCCGCGATCGGGCGCGACGTCGCCGCCGGGAAACGGGATCTTCACATACGCGCCGTCGTACACGACCTCGTGACGTAGTCGCTCGCGCGCGGCCTCGACGATGCGCGCGGCGGTGTCGTCGGGTACGGCGAGTCGCGTCGGCGAAGCGGGGACAGGGGTCGGAGTCGGTTCCTGCGCGAATGGACGGTCACACGCCATCAAGGCCATCGTTACCGCGAGTGCGATCGCAAACGAATGCCGCTCGCCCGGGCTCACAAATTTTTTCCTCCGATACGCACGATGAGTTCCACGCGCGCCGCCTGCTCCTGCGCGCCCTGCAATTCCTTGAGGATCCGTCGCCGCTCGTCCGCGTCGATACGCCCGTCGCGAAGCGCGTCCTCGACGATCCGCTGTACGTCGCCGGCTTCCGCGCCCAGACGCAACACCTCACGCAGCAGTCCCTCGTGCTCGGTGGGGAGACCGGACTCACGCACAAGCCGGTACCCCGCACGGCTCGCCGACCAACGCAGCGCCTCGACCGCAAGATCGGCGTGCCCGGCGTCCTGCAACGCGCGCCGGATCACGTCGAGCCGGTCGACCGGATTGAGCCGCCCCGCGCCGGAGAGCGACTCGGGGTCTTCCTGCCATTGCGCCACCGTCGAATATCCGAGATTCAGCTCCGACGCGAAATGCTTGATGCCCAGCGGTTCGAACATGCGTTGCAACACGCGCCAGGACGGTTCGTCGAGGCGATCTTTTGGGGTCGTCGACATCGTGCGCTCCGAATTTGATCGACGCCGTTGTAGCACCAAAGCGGATGTGAGGGCACAGCCGTATTCGCTGCGCCGGTCGCACGCCCGGGCGACGGGGACCCTGGCTGCCGGCGGTCGCCGATTGTTTGCCCGACGGACGATGCTGTATGCAAATAACCGTTTAAACGGTTATTCGGTTACACCAATTGATCGCCGGGGATTGGCCGGTCGGGAGATCGATTTCTGGTTGTCGCGGGGTCAGGTCTCGCCGGTCGCCGCTCAGAGCCCCGCCACGGTCACGGTCAACGTGGCCGCGTATCCGGCCCCATCGGGGCTCACCGCCGGCAGTGGCGGTACGGAGCCCGGCGTCACACCGTCGCTGAGGTTCGTCGTGTCCTTCTGCCCGCGCGCGTCGTAGGGGGCGGTGGCGTACACCGTCTCTGTCGCGTCTTCGGGAAAGTAGAGCTGCGACGTGGCTTCGAGCATCCCTGTCAGATGCACCTTGAAATGGATGTGCGTGGTGCGACCGGGGTACCAACCCGGGTAGATCGTCATGAAACGCACGCGGCCATCCGCACCGGTGATCTGCGTTCCGCGCAGAAAGGTCAGCCCCGAGGTGTCGACCCCGCCGAGCTGGCCGAGGTAGCCGGAGTACACGCCATCGGCGTCGCAATGCCAGATGTCCACGGCGATGTCCTTGATCGGCTCGCAATCCGACGCACGCTGAAGCAACAGGGTGAGCGAAAGCGCCGCCCCTGGTTTTCCCTCGGTGACGTCCTCACGGATCATGTCGAGATCGAGGAAGTAGGGGCCTTCCGTTTCCTCGGGATAAACGGTGCACGTGTTGCCGGCGTCATCGTTTCCGGCGTCGTCATCATCGGTCGAACCCGCGTCGTCGTCCGTCGCGTCGTCGTTCGACGCCGAGCCCTTCGGTGAGTCGTCGTCCCCGCCCCCGCCCCCGCAATGCACCGCCAATGCCGCCGCGGCCGCGACGCTGAGCGTGCCGGCGAGAAACGTCCTGCGCGTCGCGCGGTGGAAATCCGCCGTCGACTCGAAAGGACTCAAGGATTTTTCGTCGATCCGATCCGCATCGCCCACGTTCACCTCCGCCGCGAGATTCGTGGAGGGAATATTGTTCGGAGATCTCGGGGCGCCGAAATGACGGACGTCAGGCGAATGCATGCTCGCCCGCGGACGGATTCCCACTGCGTGGGAAAGCTCGCGCGAAGCAGGTTCGTCGCTTGACACGCAAACGGGCGTTCTGCTATGAAACGCTCCGTCGTCCGTCGAGGTTTTCGCCGAAACGGCGGCATGGGGTTGTAGTTAAGTTGGTTATAACGCCGGCCTGTCACGCCGGAGGCCGCGGGTTCGAGTCCCGTCAACCCCGTCCCGAAGAAGCCCGCAACCGATTGACGTTGCGGGCTTTTCCATTTTCCGCCGATGCGCGCACTCCCGAATGTGACCCAAACGTGACCAAGGAGCCTTTCTCCAGATGCACAGGAACGTCTCCTGGATGGCGACGCGCGTGGGCGATCGTCGCGCTTCCTTGACCCTTCCTGTCACGCGGCGGGAGTATAAGTGGGCAGGTAACCTTCGCCCCATCAACGGGGAGAAATAATCATGAGCTTCGGATTTGACGCTAGGCGAAAGCAAGCGGTTTTCCGCCAAACGCTTAGCACGGCGGCCCGGACACCGACCGACGACAAAATGAGGCGCAACAGACATCTGCTTGCCCACGGGTGCGAAGAAGAGAATCTCATGCCCTGCTTGCGTGGTCCGGGTGGCGCAACCGACTTCTTCGGCAAGCGCAGCATCGAATGGTGGAATGACCCTGAGCGGACCGGCGACAGAGCGGGTGCGGCTCCGACGCGCAACCTAGCGAGCTCGCAGGTCGCCTGCGTGAACTTCCTCCTACCGCTCGCCTCCATTCCCGATGCACTCTTGGAAGTGCTGCGTGCCATCGACTCCGACGTCATCGAAGTCGTGCCCATCGTCGACTGGGACGGGAACTCGTCACCCGTCGAGTTCGAATGGATCGGATGGAGAAAGCCGCTGGAAGGCGGCCAGTTTATTCGTGGCAAGTACAAAACCAGCGCCGATGCAGTGATCGTCGCGCGCACTCCGAGTGGACAGCGTGCCTACGTGTTCGAGTGGAAGTATAGCGAGAAGTACAAGGGAGAGCCGCTCCATGGCAACGACGACACGCGACGCGGTTGGTACGCGGCCCGCTTCGCCGCGCCGACCTCCGCGTTCATCGGCGCCGCACCCCTCGACGACTTCCTCTTCGAGCCGTGCTACCAGATCATGCGCCTGCTGCTGCTCGCCGACCGCATGATGGAAGAAGGCGTCACGCGGGACCTGCGCGTCGACGAGGCGCGGGTCGTCGTGGCCTGCCCCGCCGCCAACGACGACTATCGGCGCATCGTGAAGAAGACGCAGCTCGCGCGGCGCTTCCCACATCTGGACATGGTGGAGGAAGTCGTCCGGGCGACACTCAAGGAGCCGGGGCGGTTCTCCATCGTCGCGCAGGAGAACCTCGTCGCCACGCTACGGGCGTCTACGCTCGCGCCGAGTCTTGCGTTCTGGCTGGACTACCATCGGGAGCGCTACGGCTGGTGAGTGGCGATAGTGGGTCAGCCGCGCCCCGGCACCCTCGTCGCCTCGGGAAACGGCACGACGACTCCCCCCTCGAGCGCGACGCGGAAACCGCTGCCGAGCGCCTCGACGGCGTCGCGCGTCGCGGTCGGGTACAGGTGGCTGTACCGCTCGGTCATCTGAACCGTCGCATGGCCGAGCAGTTCCTGGACGACGCGCAGGGGCGTTCCCCTCATCACGAGCTGCGACGCGAACGAGTGCCTGAGGTCGTGGAAGCGGATGCGTTTCAAGTCGGCCCGCTTTATGACGCGCGCGAACGGTTTCCTATGGCTGTTGCAGGTCAAGGTGTCGTCGATCCCCGACAGAAAGACCCGCCCATTCGGGTCTTTCCCTCGGCGGTGGCGCGCCAGAACGTCGGCGAGGAAGGCGTTGATCGGGACGTAGCGATTCCGCCCGCTCTTCGTCGACCCCTCGCAGCCGCGCCAAATCGCCCGCCGGATCAGTACGATACCGCGCTCCAGGTCGATGTCGCCCCAGCGCAGGGCGGCGAGCTCGCCGAGTCGGGCGCCGGTCATGAACGCCGCCGCAAAAAACGGATGCCATTTGGGCTCGGATCGGAGGCATTCATCCAAGAAGCGACGCGTCTCGTCCTCGTCGTAGAAGTCAAAGCTGGGATCCGACAGCTTCAGCTTGCGCACGCCGAGCATGGGGCTTCGATCGATGACCTCCCATTCGACGGCGGCGCGTAACAGGCGCGACAACGTGCCCCACAGGTTGTTTACGGACTTCGGCGACAAGCCCTCTTGGACTTTTGCGGCGACGAACTCCTCGACGTCGCGCCTTCTGATAGAATTCATGGGGCGGTGCTGGAAGTAGGGGGCGAGGTGGTTCTTGATCATCGCCACCTTCGCCGTGACCGTTGAAGGCTTGTTGAAGACTCTCGCGTGGTCGTCGACGAACCTTTTGGCGAACGCGGAGAAAGGCACGTCGCCCGGGGAAGCCGCGGGCGCGGGCGGCTCGAACTCGGGCACGCACCCGAGCCGCTCGGCCTCGCGCATCCATTTGAGACGCAGCCGCTCAGCCTCGTTCTTGGTGACGCGACCAATCGTACGGCGGAAGTACATCGGCTCGCCGTCGTTGCCTTTGTACCTGAATCGTATGGTCCACGACTGGCCGCGCTTGCTGACCCCTGTCGACACCTGCTCTCCTCTTCCGCGACGCGCCCCGGCGGTCGCCGACGCGCAGCCAAGCAATCACTTCTTCTCGAAGAAAACGCCAGTCGCGGCCGATTTTCTTCGCCGGGATCCGGCCCGCCCGCGCCATCGACTCGACCGTACGCGACGGCACACGGAGGAGCTCGGACACATCCTCGACGGTCATGATCTCCCGCGCGTCGCAGTGTTCGCAGTCGGCTGCTTCAGTCGCACTTCCTCCCGAGCTCTCTCGCTCGGTCCGTACGATCCCAGCGACGGCGACGACCCCACCTGGCAGCAGCAGCGGCAGCGACTGCTCGGCGATCGGCCGCGTAGATACCAGTGTCGACGGCGGCCACGTGATGACCTGTATGTCGTCGCCGATCGTCATCCAAGTCCTCCCGCCGCTCGTCGTCCTCTCATCCATGTATACCCCCCTGGAATAGCGGTTTTGGGCCCACCTCGAAGTTTTTTTCATCGCCGCCGTCGATCCCCCCGCGACAGCCCCGTGTCGGCCCCAAACCGCAAAACGACTAGGGGGCTGACCGAGACGCGGTTCGGCCTACACGCGGCCCCAGCGCGCGAACGTGGGGCGTTCAGCCGACGGCGCCGTTGGCGGTGGACGACGGCTGAACCGCCGCTGGATGGGTCGGCTGGACGGTGTTGGGGTCTCTGCGTTTTCACGACGCCCATCGGGGGTCGCGGCGGAGAATATCGGGGGTCGCGGCGGAGAATATCGGGGGTCGCGGAGATGCATCCCGAGATAGGCCCGCGAAACAACGCGCAATCTCAAACTCCGCTTCCAAGAACAGAAGAAGAGAGAGAGAGGGAGACACGCACGATCAGCGGACAACCAGCAGGTCGTCGGATAGCTCAATCTCAGTGAACACCCCCCTGAACCGTAGGTCACCAATTCGCCTGTACCACAGACTACGGGTACTACCCGGTTTGCTGCTGTACCTCTGCACGTTCCAGGCACCAGCGTCACGAGCTGTCGCCGAGATGCTCAGTCGCAGATCACCCCCAGCAGGAGTCCGCCAGCGGCGGGCGAGGACCTCCAAGCAGAAACGGAGGGCATCGTCGTCGCCGAGCCGAAGGGCACCGTGGCCGACGTCGAACCAGTAGCGGTGACAGGTGACGTCGGCCCAAAGGGCGGGATGAACACGGCGGCGACCGTCCCGACCGTCGGGGCTCGATACCAGAGGCGCCGCCTCGTCGCGGCAGCGTCCCGCCCGTTGGATTTTGGCGGTGAACTCGACCTGCGCCAAAAACCGCATGGCGAGGCTGATCGGGCGCAGTTCGTCGGCGCTGGGTCGCCAGTGCTCGTCGCGGCCGCGCAGCAGGCGGGCGATCGCGGTGGGGGTCGCGTGGCAGCCGCCGTCGGCGGCCTGTTGGGCGAGGGCGAGGATGGCGAGCAGGGTGCGCACGCCGCTGCCGCCGAGGTTGCGGGCGAGGTGGGTGCGGACGGCG
This sequence comes from Deltaproteobacteria bacterium, assembly GCA_020845895.1. Taxonomy (NCBI): domain Bacteria; kingdom Pseudomonadati; phylum Myxococcota; class Myxococcia; species Deltaproteobacteria bacterium. The sequence continues at coordinate 82,044 of JADLEX010000094.1, forward strand.
CTAGGGTCGGTCGTGTCGACGTCGGGCGGCAAATCGGCGGAGGGTACGGAGAGGCAGTAGATTTGGTTGGTGCCAAAACGCAGTCCGACGCGGGTGGCGTCGGCGTATGGTGTGACCAGCGTTTTCGAAGGGTGCGGCGCGAGGGCGCGGAGGATCGGCAGCAGCAGGTGTGGTACGTGGAATCCGTCGGGGCGTGGCTCTCGTGCTGGAGACGGGACCAGCTCTGCTGCCCAGGCGCTCACCTCGGGCCGCCGGCTCCATGTCCACGGCGGCTCGTTTATTCCACAGGACGAGCAGCGGTAGCGCCCGCTGTCTCCGAACACGACGGCGGAGGGATGCGCGTCGTCGTGGAAGAGACAGTTTAGGGAGACCCTGTCGCGCTCGCGGTTCCACGTCGGGTGCGACGTTGGGCAGTTCGCGACGACGGCCTCGAGCAGGCGATGATGCCCTGCTGGTCGCTCGCGCCCTTCGCCGTTTCCCATGTGAGTCGACGGCGCCGCTGGGGCGGGATCCTCGGCGGGCTGCTGGCGTGCGTCGGACTCGATGATCGCGGCGCGTTCCTCGTCGAACTCGTTCAACGCTGCGGCGTCGAACTCCTGATCGGCGCTGTCGACCGCGGCTGGCGGCAGCCCGAATCGAACGGCCAGCGTTTCGAAGCGGTGGCGGCGCCAGTCGTCGCAGAGGACGAGATTGGCCCAGGTGTCGTCGCCGTAGTCGGGTTTTCTGTTACGAACGCCGGGCAACTTCATAACCCGCGCGGCGTCGCAAGCGTTCGGGTCGCCTCCGATGGCTGCGACCATCGCCCTGTTCAGCGCCACAACGTCGGTGGATGCCCGAGGTTCGGTCAGGACCCAGTACGCGGCGTGCCTGCCGGGGCTGGTTTCGAGGATGATGGTCGGCGGCGGAACGACGGACTCCAGTTCATCCATCCCGACGATTCCGTCGGCGTCGATCCACGCCGCGCCTAGGAGCGGCGTGTCCGACGCGGTGCCGCTTTTTCGGGAACGCCTGCCGACGCCGACGTAGACGTTCAGCCCTTCGTCGTCCCACTCGAGCGCGTTCTGGGCAGCCTCCTCGATGATCGTTGCGAAGGCCGATCGCGCGGCCGGACCCCCGCCCTTGGGAATGTGCCGAATCTCCACCAAGCCGCTGGTGCGGCCGTGCAGCGTGTTCAGAAACCTCATCAGATGGTCGCGTCGGTCGTTGTCTTTCATGCGTACATCCTGATCCAGCCGTTAAACCCGTAGGCCGATCCCCCTTTTTCTTGTGTACTCGCCTGGAATACGTTTTTTGGTCGGATGCTAAAAAAAGGGGCTTTGCCTGTGGACGACACTCTATTTCGCGGGAGTCGAGGGCTGGCGCCGAGTCGTGCGGTCGATGCGTCATCGAGACGAATTCGCCGCGACGACGGGGGAGTGCGCCGCGGCCAAATGGAAATCGGTACGGTGACGCGGTAGGCGAATCGCGACTAAAGGGCGGCGATGTGGAACACCTCGACCCGAGTTCGGATCTTGATTTCGCCGTCCGTCGTCGAGGCAGCCCGTTGGCACGAGGAGGGCGGGTGGCTGACGTCGTTGCCGCCGTCTTGTAGTAGGCGGATGGGGAGGCCCCCGGTGCGGCCGAATCCTGCACGCAATCTAGGGTACCCCTGCTCTCCGCGATCGATGCGGTTCCCGCGGCGGCGTGCTTCGAAGGCGCCGGTGCGTACGGCGAGGTAACGCGTACGGCACCGCCGCCGTAGCGAGAGTCAGAACCTGTTCCGGATCGGCGGATTACTTCGTGCTCTTGCCCCTCGGGCTCAGCAGGCGATCAAGGACCTCGACGGCTAGGCGGAGGTCGTCGTTCGCGGCGTCTTCATGTCGGGACATCGAGGCCATCTCTGGCCCTGTGGATGGGTTATAGGTCGTGACACGTCGCGGGCCTTGGTCGTCAGGCGCTTTGTCGCCTCGGGTGACCGACCCCAAGGGATGACGACGCACGTCTCGTGCGTGGCGAACCTCGGCAACGTTGCCGAGGTAGGGCTAAGGTTCGTAGCTCTCCGCCTTCGAAGCGTCGGCGTAGTCGCCGCGCAGGTCGGCCAACGCCACGAAGAACCACTCCAGGTGGTCGTAGAAGCGTTCCCCGGCTGCGGCAAGAGCGGCGTCGATGCCTGTCTCGTCCATCCCGCCGCAAAGGTACGACGCGAACGCGACGTTTGCTCCCGCGACCTTCCTCAACTGTTCCCACTCCCTCGCGCCCTCGTTTTCCAGCGCCAGTCGCAGATCCTTCAGCGCGCGCTGGGGCAGTATCCCAGCGACTACGTCCGGTTCCCGCCGCAGGAGGTTGCGGAATGCCCGTTCCACGCCATCGGGGCCGCCCGCTTCCCGCTCCCAGTCGGTCAGCGACAGGACGCCTTCCAAAGCCAGGAGCGGCCTGTCGTCGTCCGCGGCCAGATCGTTGACGCGCTCGTCCAGCGCCGCCGCAGCCGCTGCCAACTGCTCCTCGGGCGTCGGGGGCTTGCCGACCAGGTCGGACCAGCGCGGGAAGCGCGTCGCGCCGCCGTTGAGCACTACGACGAGGTCCTCGATCCGCTCGCGCGCGAAGCCCCAGAACTCGGTGTTCTCCTCGAAGCCGTGGTACTTCATGCCGTACTGCATGGCGACGACGGCCCCGCTCGCCATCCCGGCACAGCTCTCGACGATGGGCAGGTCTCTGGGATTGAGGAGGGCCAGGGTCAGGGCGATCAGTTGCGGCGGCTTGGGACTCGGGTGCTTGCCAATCCAAGGGAACTCGCGCCGCAGGTGGTCGACCTTCGCCCAGATTCGGCCGGGGGTCATGCCGCGGTCGGCGACGTGCATGCGGACGTCCGGTAGGTTCAGCTTAATCCAGTCGCGGTTCAGCGGCGGGATATCCGGAGATCCCATCCGCCTGCCCTTGGCGGCGAGGATCAGGACGTCGTCGCCGCGCACGACGCCGTGGTGGAGGCCGGTCTCCTTGCTTGGTGTCGAGGAGCGGCGGGTCATGTTGTAATCGACGTAGACGGTCTGCTGCTGCCCGAGGTCTTCGCGGCCGTCCAGCCACGCGCGCAAGGGGGCGTCGGTGTTCTTCTCCTGGAAGATGGCCAGCGTCCCCCGGTCCCGCAGTATCAGGATCGCGGCTTCGACGTCGCGCTTGACCTCAATCCGCACGGCCTCGGCCGACTTTTTCTTGAACTTCTTGGCGTCGCGCTCGCTGGCGTAGATGGGGTCGGTCAAGACGCAGCCGGCGACGACTCCGCGCCGCGCCAGCCCTGCGAGCCCGACGTCGTTGGAGCAGCAGTGCAGGACGATGGGCTTACCCCCTGGTCGCTCGGCGATCAACGCGTCATGGCCATCGATCTTTTCAACGCGGGTGGTCCAGCCGGGCGAGTGATCCGCCGACGGCAGCGGCACTACGGGTCGGTTGGCGTCCTGCAGTCGCCGCTGCGTTGACCGGACGTTTTCCCCCCGCGCCCGCTCGACGTGGGCGGCCCACTCGTCCGGGTCTTCGACGGCGCTGGCGATGTCGGCCATCGTCGTCAGATTCGGCAGCGGCGGCTCGGACGGCGAGCCCAAGTGACGCCAGAGGACGCCCGCCCAAACGACGCGGTTGATCGTCCGCTCGCTGCGGTACTTGGTATGGACGAGCTGCGGGTCCGCCGCCAGATTGGCGATCGACGCATCCTTACTGGGGTCGTTCCGCCGCTTCTCGGCTAAGTCGCCGCGCCAGTACAGGTCGAACAGCCGCGCCCCCAGGCGCAGTCGCGTCATCGTCTCGTCGCCCAGGGCTTCGAGCACCGCCTCCACCGCGAGGTCGTGCGTTGTAGTTCTTTTTGTCATGCCCGCGAACGTATCACCCGGAGCGCGAGGCGACAACCGTTTACTGCGCGGGAGGCGGTCAGGTCGGCGGGCCGTCCAGAGGCGAGGACCAGAGGTAATGGGAACACTATCGACAACGACGTTCGCGAGGCGAGTCGGCCCGTGGTGCCGCCCGCTATCAACTGCGAGTGGCGGCGGTCAGCCCCGCTCGTCCCGCGGCAGGGGCACAGCGTCGATCTTGCCGCACTCGTGGGCGTGGGCGAGCGCCTGCCGAAACGCCCTCTTGATCTGCGCAATGGAGAGCCCCGCCCTGGGGCTGCCGTCGGGTTTTTTCGTGACAGGGTCGCTCTTGAAAAACCCTGCGACGTGGGCGGCGATCATCCGCCGAAGGTCCCGATCCTCGCCGAAGTGGTCCACGGCGATCTGCAGGCACCTGGCGTACGTGCTCCTCGTCGCCTCGCTCGCGCCCATCTCGGCCAGCCGTGCCAAGTAGCCGTCGACCCCTTGCCGTAGAGTGTACCGCTCGCTCATTCGAACCCCCTTTGGCGCCCTGATCGGCGCGTCCGCATCCATGCTTCGCCGGCGGGGTTAGTCAAGGGATTTATCTTCAAAAACAAGCACTTGAGTCGCATCAAAAGCCTTGACTTCTTCGGACACGGAAGCGATGTCACAAGCCGACGGTCGGGACAGGAGAGCGCGCATGGCGACGATTCAAACACAGAAATTCGGCATCGAAATCGAGTGCGTTTCGATCACCCGCCAACGGGCGGCTCAAGCTGTTCAGAGCATCGTCGGCGGCGAGGTCGCGCACGTCGGCGGCGGCTCGTACGACCCCTGGGAGATTCGCGACGCACGCGGCCGGACCTGGCGCGTCGTGGCCGACGCCTCGTTGAACGACTACCCCGCTCACCTCCGCGCCGAGGTCGTGTCGCCGATCTTGGATTACGCAGACCTCGACGAGCTCCAGCGCGTCGTTCGCGCCCTGCGCGCGGCGGGGGCGAAGGCCACGCCGACCTGCTCGATTCACGTCCACGTCGACGCCGCGGGCCACACCGCCGCGACGCTGGCCAACCTGCTCAAACTCGTCGCGAGTCACGAAAAACACTTGATCGAGGCGCTGGGCGTGCAGGCCGACAGGCGCGCGCGATACTGCCGCGACGTCGACGAGCAGGTGTTGCAGAGGATCTGCTCTCGACGCCCGCGCTCGATGGCCGAACTCAATCGCGACTGGTACGGCGCGCCGACGGAAAACCCAGGTCGCCTGCACCATTCCAGGTATCACGCGGTCAACCTGAACGCCGTTTGGGCCCTGGGCACCTTGGAGTTCCGACTTTTTAACGGCTCGCTCCACGCGGGAAAAATCAAATCGTACATTCAACTCTCGCTTGCCCTGAGCGCGCGGGCGCTGCGCATCCGCCACGCCCGCGGCGAGCGGCGCACCTACGACGCCTCGACGACTCGGTACGACGTGCGGGTTTTTCTGCTCGGCCTCGGGCTGATCGGGCCGGAATTCGCCACCGCCCGCTACCACCTGCTGTCGCACCTCAGCGGCAGCGCGGCGTTCCGGAGGGCGGCCTGACAGGAGGTGAATTTGTGAAATACTTTGCTTTCGGCTCCAACCTGAACCTCGGCCAGATGAGGTCGCGCTGCCCCGACGCCGTGCCTCTGGAGCGGGCGCTGTTGCGCGACCACAGGCTGGCGTTTCGCTCACGAAACGGAGGGCATGGCGTTGCGACTGTCGTCCGCGCCCGCGGGTGGAACGTCAGGGGCGGCCTCTACCGGATCAGCAACCGGGACCTGATGGCCCTCGACAATTACGAGGGCTGGCCGATTTCGTACTCGCGGGCGACCGTCGAGGTCGTCGGCGAGGTGAGCGGCCCTGTCGGCGCCATCATCTATTGGCTGAACCCGCCCCACGCCGACGCCCCGCCGAACCATTGGTACCGCGAGGCCATCGTCGAGGGTCTCACCGACTGGGGCATCAGGGTGCCGTCGATGCTCGCGCGGTTCGAGCGTGAAGTTGAACGGGAGGAGGCATGAATGAAGAATGAACACGGCAAGATCGCCATCCCGCGCGCGGTATTGGACGGCATCCTGGCCGTGCGCGCGAGCGGCCTGACGAACATGTTCGACTGGTGCGCCGCCACCGAGATCGCGGCGGAACTGGGTCACGCCGAGGCGGCGAGGTGGATCCCCGACAACCTCGGGCGGTACGCGGCCGGAATCATCCACGGGTTCGTCCACTACGACGAGCCCGCCGCCGCAGCCGAGATCGCCCCCGGCCGAGTCATGAGGTACGTCGGTGCCGCCCACCCGGCGCTAACCGGCCTGACGGTGCGCGTCGTCGGGCGGATCGGGCGGCGGCGGTGGGAGTTCGCGCCCTGGGTCGCAGAGGAGCGGCGCTACTCGTGGATCACCAGCGACGCGCGCGAGGACGAGCTGGCGCCGCTGGAACCGGAGCGTAAGCCGTGACCACCGCCGTGACGAGGGCGAACAAGGCCGTCGTAGTGTGGGAGACTGTAGCACCGGACTACTCTGGAGCGCGTGATGACGAACACCTGATCAGCCTCTTCCTGAGCATCCGGACCCGCTGTCCCGCCACGGCCAAGGTGTACGCGTACGAACTGTCGCGTTTTCGGCGGCTTGCGCCCAAGCCGCTGGCCGCAGTGACCCTCGACGACCTGCGGGTGTACGTCGAAGCACTGCGCGGTGCAGGGCTTGGGGAAGTCTCAGTTTCGCGTGCTGTGACGGTCGTAAGATCGCTTTTCCGGTTCGGCCACGAGGCGGGCTACCTGAGATGGAACGTGGCTCGGGCGATCCGCGTTTCCGCGCCGCGCGGAACTCCGCCGGGCAAGTTCCTGACGGCGGGTGAGGTCGAAAGACTTCTCGACGCCGCTCGCGCCCGCGGCCTGCGGTCGCTCGCGATGATCGGCGTCCTGCTCGCGACCGGCCTACGCCGCGCCGAGCTACGGGCGGCCAGTTGGTCCGAACTCTTCGACGACGGCGCGGGTCGCGTCGGACTCAGGGTCGTAGGAAAAGGGAACAAAGTGCGGACCGTGAAGATCCGCGCCGACCTGCTCGCGGTACTGCGCGCCATGCGAAGGCAACTTGGGCTGCCCGAGGACCTCGACCCGTACGACCGCACGCCGCTCGCGATGAACCGCCTCCGGGGGCGGATCAGCGACCGTGGCCTGCACCGCGAGGTCGCCGTATGCGCCCGGTGCGCGGGCATCCGCAAGAAGGTCTCCCCCCATTGGCTTCGGCACACGCACGCGACGCTCGCGCTTCAGGGCGGCGCGTCGATTCTCCAGGTGCAGCAGGCGCTCGGCCACAGCAGCGTCGCAACTACGGGCGTCTACCTCCACGCGGCCCGCGGCTTGGAAGACACGGCGGCGGACCACCTACCGTTCGGCATCCAGGGAGGCTGACGTGCTGGAATTCTACCGTACCCAGGCGGGCCGCACCTTTATCGACGCGACCTTGCCCAACATCGCTCGCGAGCTTGCCCGTCTCTGCGACGTGTTAGAGCGAATCGCCGCGGCTCTGGAGAAGCCGACCGGCAATGACGACGACGACGAGGCGGGCTGGAAACGCTAGGGGATCGCCGCGCGCTGCCCGGCGCGGGGGTCGTGCTCCGAGCCTAACGCGACGCCGCCTCGGGATCTCAGGCGTCGTAGGTAACCCGCGGCGGGAACAGAAACGCCTCGACGGACGGCGTCCAGCGACCGAGACGCACCGGAGGGTCGACCTCGCGGAGGACGTTGTCCTCGGCGACGCAAAACCGCAGGACGCAGACGCCGCGTTCCTTGTAAACACGGAACGTCATATCCGCGGCGAACACGAACCCGGTGAGCCTCTCTCCCTCGCCCGCGTCTACCCCGTACCCCTCGACGACTGCCCGCGCCGTGAGGCCGTCCACGACCGCGACCAGCATGGTGCCCTCCCTGTTTGTTGCCTTGGAAAATAGCGGTGTCGCGGAAAACCGTCGCGAGGAAAATCGCGGCGGATCACGCCGTCCAGCGTCGTACTACGACGAGTCACCCGCGAGGGAGTCGAGCCAGGCGCGTCACACCGATCGCGAGCGGAATGCGCGCAACGGAACCGCGACGGTCGGTCCGCC
>JADLEX010000095.1 GCA_020845895.1 Deltaproteobacteria bacterium
AAGGACGGTTTGCGCGATCATGGAATCACCTCGTTGGTGAAATCTGCGGAGCGTCTCAGCAACGCCATCCTACCGGATTCAACGAGGTTTTTTATTGCCGATCAAAATCAATCGCGGATTTGGGGCGATCCGTTCGATCTTCTCCGTCGGTGGCGCGACCTTCGGTGGCGCGGTTTTCATCCTTAGCTTCTTCAGCCGGGAACTCGTCGACTCCCGCACGCCGCGAAGCTTCATGCCGCTCGTGAATTACATCAAGAGCTTCATGATGGCGCGCTGTTCCATGTCCCGCGTCTTCCGACGGGAGAACGCCGTGGCCACCCGGGCCGACGCGGACGCGGTGGCCGCCTCGGCGGGGGCCTAGACGATGGTGCCGGACGACACCAACGACCTGCGGGCGATCAAATCGGTGATCGACCTGACATTGCAGGGTTTACTTCGCGATGCGCAGGTCGCTCTCAACGAGATGGTGGCGTCGAGCGGCTCTCCCCTCGCTGGTTTGAAGAAAAGCCTGTCGCTGCTCCTCGAAGACCTGGTCACCTCGTTTTCCTCGAAGGAGTCAGCCCTCGCCTCGGTGCAAATCTCGATCATGGAGATGGAGGCGGCGCAGGAGGAACTGAGCAATCGGGAGGCGCGTTTTCGCACGACCCTCATCAGCATCGGCGACGGACTGATCTCCACCGACGCGGAGGGACGCGTCGACTTCATGAACCCGGCGGCGGAGCAACTCACGGGATGGAACATGCAGGATGCCGTGGGCCGGCCGATCACCGACGTCTTCGACATCTTCAACGCGATCACGGGAGATGCGGTTGAGAACCCCACGGAGCGCTCCCTGCGCGAAGGCGTGGTCGTCGATCTCGCCAACCATACTGTCCTGATCGCGCGGGACGGCACCGAGCGGCAGATCGCCGACAGTTGCGCCCCGATCCGCGACGAAAAGGGTCTGATCATCGGTTCGGTGCTCGTGTTCCGTGATGTCACGGAGGAATACCGCCGCCGCGAACAACTGCGGGAGAGCGAGGAACGATATCGCGTTCTGTTTCACAACTCCCGCGACGCCATGATGACCCTCGCGCCCCCGTCCTGGAGATTTTCTTCAGGTAATCCGGCGGCGCTCGCGATGTTCGGCGCGACGGCCGAAATCGAATTCACGTCCCTCGGACCCATGGAGGTGTCGCCGGAATTTCAGCCCGATGGCGGCGCATCCTCGGAAAGAGCGCAGGAGCGGATCGGCGAAGCGCTTCGGACGGGGTCCGCTTTTTTTCCGTGGACGCACCGGAAACTCGATGGAAACGTTTTCCACACGACCGTGTTGCTGACGAAAAGCGACCTGAACGGGGAAACGATCGTTCAGGCCACCGTTCGCGACGTCACCCAGCAACAGCGCCTCGAGGCCGAGCTGCACCAGGCGCGCAAGCTCGAGGCTGTGGGCCAGCTCGCAGCGGGCATCGCTCACGAAATCAACACCCCCGCCCAGTTCGTGAGTGACAGCCTTCATTTCCTGGGCGATTCCTGCCGATCCGTTCACGGCCTGCTCGAACGATATCGGGAGATTCTGGCGCCGCTGTTTTCGCGGCCGGGGTTCGAACCGTTTCTGAAGCGGCTCCGGGACGCGGAGGAGGAAGCCGACCTGGAGTACGTCGCGGAGAACACGCCGGCGGCGTTTGCCCGGGCTCTGGACGGGGTCGGTCGCATCTCCTCGATCGTGAGCGCCATGAAGGAGTTCGCCCATCCGGACCAGCGCGAGAAGAGTCCCGCCGACCTCAACCGGGCCCTGCAGGCCACGCTGACGATCGCGCGCAACGAATACAAGTACGTGGCGGATGTGGAGACCGACTTCGGGGAGTTGCCGTCGGTCCTGTGCCACGCGGGAGACCTGAACCAGGTTTTCCTGAACCTGTTCATCAACGCGGCGCACGCCATCGCCGGCGTCGTCGGCGACAGCGGGGACCGGGGGTGCATCCACGTGCGCACGCGATGTGACGACGGCCGCGTCGTCCGGATCGACATCCGGGACACCGGCTGCGGAATCCCCGACGGCGTCCGCGCGCGGATCTTTGAGCCGTTTTTCACGACCAAGGAGGTCGGCCGGGGCAGCGGACAGGGGCTGGCCATCGCGCGGAACATCGTCGAAAGCAAGCACCGCGGATCGCTGACCTTCCGGAGCGAATGCGGTCGGGGAACGACATTCACGGTCCAACTGCCCGTGGACGGGGATTCGCCGGTCGTCGCCGCGTGGCTCCAGGGGCCGCCGTCATGAACGCCCGCGTCCTGTTTGTCGACGACGAATGCAACATTCTGGAGGGCCTGCGACATCGACTGCGCACCCGGCGCCACCAGTGGGACATGATCTTCGTCGACAACGGGCCGGAGGCTCTTCAGATTCTCGCGCAGTCGCCCTGCACCGTTATCGTGTCCGACATGCGCATGCCGGGAATGGACGGCGCCGCGCTGCTGCGTCGGGTGCAGCGGGAGTTTCCGGCCGTGTCGCGCATCATCCTCACCGGCTATGCGGACGAGAGCGCCATGCTGCGGGTCCTGGCCGTGGCGCACCAGTGCATCGCCAAACCATGCGACCCCGGCCTGCTCGAACGTGTCATTGAACGCGTCTGCGACCTGCATGCGTTGATCAACGACGACGCCCTTCGGCACGCCGTCGGAAAGGTCACGAGCCTGCCGTCCGCGCCCCGAATCTACGGGCAACTGATGTCGGTTCTCTCGGACGAACGCGCCTCGGCGGACGACGTGTCGCGCCTCCTGCAACAGGACGGTTCCCTGTGCGCGAAGATTCTCCACATCGTCAATTCCGCTTATTTCCGGCTGGTGCGGCCGATCGTCCGGGTGGAAGAGGCCGTTTCCTATCTCGGATTCAACTCGATTCGACAGTTGGCCCTGGTTGCCGAGGTCTTCGGAACGGCGAAAGACGTCTCCGAATGGGAAGGCCGATACGTCGCCGAACTGCAAACGCATGCGCTGCTGTCGGCCGGCATCGCCGCGGCGATGTTTTCCCCGGCAGAGAAAAAAGCCACGGCGTTCGTCGCCGCGCTGCTTCACGACATCGGCAAACTGGCGCTGGCGACCGAGCTTCCGGATCGCGCCCGGCGCATCGCCGGGGCGGCGCAGGTCGGCCGCGTTTCCGCGCACGTCGCGGAGAAGGTCCTGTACGGCGTGACGCACGCGGACATCGGGGCCTTCCTGCTCGGGCTGTGGCAGATCCCGTTTCCCATCATCGAGGCGGTCGCCCACCATCACGCGCCGGCCCGCGTGACGTCGGACGAGTTCGACGTGCCGGTCGCCGTCCACATCGCCGACGCGCTGGCGCACGAGCACCAGGAATTGTCCGCCGAAGCGGTGGCGCCCGCTCCCGAGATGGACTCCGGTCTGCTGGACCGGCTGGGGGTTTCGACCCGGCTCCCGGAATGGCGTCGCATGGCCGGGGAGCTGGCCCGAACGCAATGCGAGGCGTCGCCATGAAACAGGAAACAACGATGGACCGACCGAAGGTGCTGTGCGTTGACGACGAAAAAAGCCTGCTGGAGGGACTGGTCCTCCACCTGCACCGCTCCTATGAGGCGGTCACCGCCACCAGCGGTGAAGAGGGGCTGGAACTGCTGAAAACCCACGGCCCGTTCGCGGTCGTAATGTCCGACATGCGGATGCCCGGCATGGACGGCGCCGCATTTCTTTCCCGGGTCCGCCAGGCGGCGCCGAACACCGTTCGCCTGCTGCTGACCGGCTACGCGGACCTCAATTCGGCCGTTGCCGCGGTGAACGAAGGACAGATCTTCCGCTTCCTGACCAAACCCTGTCCTCCCGATCAGTTGTTGTCGGTGTTCCAGGCCGCTGCCGAACAATACCGCCTGATCACCGCCGAACGCGTCCTGCTGGAAGAGACGCTGCGCGGGAGCATCCGGATCCTCGTCGATGTCCTTTCGCTCGCCAGCCCTCTCGCTTTCGGTCGCGCGAACCGCGTTCGGCGGCACGCGAACGAACTCGCGGAGGCGCTGAAGGCGCCGAATCGATGGCAGATCGAGGTGAGCGCCATGCTCTCGCAGCTCGGCAGCATTGCGGTCCCGGAGTACATCATCCGGAAACACGACGACGGGGAGGATTTGACCGACGACGAACGGGCCATGATGCGCCGGATCCCCGCGGTGGCGGAAGGGCTGGTGGCGAATATTCCCCGCCTGGAGCCGATCCGGGACATCCTGTCGCAATATGTGAAACTGAGTACCGCCGGCGCTGCGGACGCCGCCAAGCCCGGTCTCGGCGCGGCAATCCTGAGCGTCGCGATCGATTACGACGTGTTGGAATCGCGGGGATTTTCCACGGCCCGCGCCCTGGCGGCCCTGTGTGCCCGCCCCCGGCAATACGACCCGACGGTCCTCGAGACCTTCATGCGCCTGAAGAGTCGGTCGGCTGATCGGCCAAAAAAAGCGGTTTCCCTGTGGGATCTGCCCGTGGGGGCGGTTTTCGCGGAAGACGTGCGCACAAGACAGGGATTGCTGGTCGTCTCCCGGGGATTTCAGGTCACCGCCAGCTTTCTGGAGCGCGTGAGGAACTACGACCTGCAGGAACCTCTGTACGTTCACGACGCTCCGGATGAAGGGTGATGCGAATGGCCGGCAACGTCCGACACACCGACCTGCCCGAGGTGCTGTGCGTGGACGACGAGCCGCAGGTGCTGGCCGGGCTCGCCGTGACGCTCGGAAAAGACTACTCGGTGACCACCGCGAACAGCGCCAGCGATGCGCTTGCGCTGCTGCGGGCCGGGAGGCTTTATGCGGCGCTGGTGACCGATTTTCGGATGCCGGGGACCGACGGGATTGCCCTGCTGTGACACGCATGCGAGATCGCGCCCGACACGATTCGGATTCTGCTTTCCGGCGTCGCGGACGTCGGCACGGCCGTTTCCGCGGTCAACGAAGGGCACATCTTTCGGATTCTCCACAAGCCGTGCCCGACCGAGGCTCTTCTCGGAGCCCTGGAGGACGCGGTCGAACATGATCGTCTCGTCACCGCCGACCGGGCACTCACCGAACGACGGATCGAGCGAATCACCGGGCAACTGCTCCACGCCGAACGTCTGGCGACGTTGGGAACTCTCGCCGCGGGCATCGGCCATGAACTGAACAACATCACCACCGCCTATCTGGGGCTGCTGGACGAAGTCCGCGAGCAGGCGGCGACGGGCCGGCCGCCATCGCCCGACACCCTCGCGAACTTGGAGCAGATCGGCCGGCACTACCGGATGCACGGCACCCATATGCTGGGAATCGGGCGGCCGGGGCTCGATCAACCGATGCGACTGGACCCGTGCGACGTCACGCGGGACACCTTGTCGATGCTCGGAACCGTGGGCAAGACAAAACGGCTCGATGTGCGAACCGACTTTTCCGTGGCGTCGTCGTTTGTCTTCGCCGATCGGCGGCGCATCGAACAGGTTCTGGTCAACTTCGTGTCGAACGCCTCGGACGCCACGGCCGGCAACGCCGACGGTCAACGGCGCCTGACGGTGACCGTCGGTCGCGGCGCCGACGGATTTGTCTTCTGCGACATCGAAGACAACGGGTGCGGGATTCCGGAACAGGATCTCGACACGATCTTCGATCCGTATTTCACCACGAAAGTCCCCGGACAGGGGACCGGCCTGGGCCTGTCCGTCGTCAAGCAAATTGTGGAGTCCTGCCGGGGAAAAGTGACCGTCCGCAGCCGTGTTGCCGTCGGAACGGTTTTCACATTCGCCCTCCCCGCGTCGCCCGACGAGACCGGTCCGGTGGACTAGCGTTTCGGCCGCCCCGCCGGTCGGAACGCCGCCGTAATCCGGCTCGTTAACGCCTCGGACCCGTTCGCGTAAAATCTATCGCCGGTTCGGCGAATCGGGCGTACAATGAGGGCGATCGGATAACGCGTCGGATCATGCGTCGCTGGTGTGCGGGCCGCATTCCACGGGCGTTTTCGCGCCGGTGCGAGTGTGGCCCATTTTGCTGAAGACGCGGGGAGTGCTGTCATGTCGAAAGTGGTTTTTCTGGAGCCCCGGGCCGCGAACCCGCACATCTTTTCGGGATTTGGGATCCCCCGGCTGGGCTCCGTCCTGCTGGCGACCATCCTGCGCGGGCTTGGGCACGACGCGGGGGTCTTCGTCGAGGATATCCGCGAGGTCGATTTCGAGCGCGTCCTTTCGGCCGATCTCGCGGCGATTTCCGTTCTCACCCCCACCGCGCCGCGCGGTTACGAAATGGCGCGCCAGATCCATGCGCGCGGCGTCCCCGTCATCATGGGCGGTCCGCACGTCACGTTTCTGGCCGACGAGGCGCTGGAGCACTGCGACTTTGTGATCCGCGGCGAGGCGGAACGCTCGATGCCGGCGTTCATGAATGCCTGGTCGACCGGCGCGGATCTCGCCTCGGTGCCGGGTCTGTCCTATCGCCGGGGCCGCGAGGTCGTACACAATCCCGTCGATCCCGCCCCGGTCGACATCCGGGCGAACCCCATCCCCGACATGAGCCTTGTCGATGGCTACGACAGCCGCCGGGGCGTCACGCGATGGCGCATCGTACCGATCCAGACCTCGCGCGGCTGCCCCTTCGCCTGTTCGTTCTGCTCGGTGACACAGATGTTCGGTCGCGGCATGCGCTATCGGGAAACGTCCGATGTGCTCGATGAGCTCGATCGGTGCGATCCCCGGCGCGATTTCGTGTTTTTCTACGACGACAACTTCTGCGTGAACCTTCCGCGCACGCGCCGAATTCTCGAGGGAATGATCGATCGGCGTCCGGGATGGCGGTGGTCGGCGCAGGTGCGTATCGATGTCGCGCGCGACGAGGAATTTCTTCGGCTGATGTGCGACTCCGGCTGCCGTCACATCTACATCGGGTTCGAGTCCATTTCCGACGAAACGCTCGCGCTCATGAAAAAGGCGCAGACGAGCCTTCAGGCCACGAAGGCCATCGAGGCGATCCACCGGCACGGAATCGGCATCCACGGCATGTTCGTCTTCGGGTTCGACACCGACACGAAAAAGGATCTCAAACGCACCTGGCGTTATGCCATGAAACAAAAGCTTCGCACCGCGCAGTTCATGATTCTCACGCCGATGCCCGGCACGGACACCTACCGTGTTCTCGAAGGCGAGAACCGGATCGAGGTGCGCGACTGGAGTTTCTACGACGGCCAGCATGTGGTGTTCCGCCCCAAGCATCTCAGCCCGGCGGAGTTGCAGTGGTGCCAGATCCGCGCGCACCGCTGTTACTATTCGTGGCGCGAGCGCATCAAATCGATTTTCCGGCTGGATCTTTATCGCGCGACGATCCAGGTCTACGCCAAGGGCATCGGACAACGCTGGATCCGCCAGAATCGCTATTATCTGAAGGCGATCAAACTCGCGCGACGCGCCGAGCAGGCCATCGCGGGAAAGGGCTCGCACATCGCCATCCGGTTTCATCCGCTCGCCACGTACCGCGATGTTCACGAGCAGGTGGAACATGCGGTGGAACGCATGCGCGCACGGGGCGAGAAGAGCTTTGCCGATTCCCCAACTTCCATTTGAACAACCTTTCAAAACCGTCTTGCGGCACACCCCGTCGCGGCGGTACACTTTCGCCCCTGTAGCGACCCGCGCGCGGTGGGCATCGGCTAAGGTGCGTGCGCGTGCGGCGCGCGCATCGGCTTGGGGGACGGCGGTGAAAGCGTATTTGTCGTGGGCATGGATGGCGGTGCTGGCTCTCGGACTCGTGATGGCCGGGGGTTGCACCCGTGGCGAATCGGACGACGAGCGGCCCGAGGGCTACGACTTCGAGAACCCCGGCGGCGACGGCCCGGAGGTGCTTTTCGAACCCGGCGCGAAACCAATTTCACTGATCCCGCAGCCCAACAATATCCTCGCCAAGGATGACCCGACGACGCGCACGGGGCTTCGCGTCAACATCCCGCAGGAAGCCGAGACGCAGCTCGGGCGCGACCTGCGCAGCCGGCTGCGTCAGCTCGACGGCTTCGCGAATTTCTCGAACATCGCCGTGTCGTTTTCGATGCCGATCAACCTGTTCACGATCCGCGACGAGACCATCTACCTCGTCAACGTGCAGCGCGACTCCAAATATTACGGCGACATCGTCGAGGTGGATCTCGGCAAGGGCTACTACCCCAAGAACATGGTGGATCCCGAGGCGTTTTTCCCGAACGACGAAAACGCGGAAAACCCGACGGTCATCTACGCCGCGGACAACCGCGTCGACTGGTACGAGGACGCGACGAACACCCTGCTGATCCGCCCGCTCGTGCCGCTCAAGCAAAGCAGCAAATACGCCGTGGTGCTCACGACCGGACTGCGCGGCGAGAACGGCTTCCCGGTGCGTCCGCCGGATTACTTCGAAAAGGTCACGTTCCCCGAGCAGTTCGATTCGCTCACCGACGCCGCCGAGATTCTGGCGACGAAGAAGGGTGTGAACCCCAAGGACATCGCGTTTTCGTGGGAGTTCACGACTGCGACGATCACCGATCATCTGCAGGAGCTTCGGCGCGGCCTGCATGGCGAGGGACCCTTCGATTACCTCGCCGACGAACTCGTCCCCAGCATCACGCAGCTTCATCCGTTCTCGATGGGCACCGAGACCGACGGCAACGACTACGTGATGGACGCACGGGCCTTCGGCAGCTTCATGGACCTGATCGGCGGGTTCATCGAGGGCGGGCAGAACGTGCCGCTCGACGTCATGTTCGGAACGGACAGCGTGGACTACATCGTCTCGGGCTCGTTCACGACGGCGAGTTTTCTCGAGACGCACGACCGCGTCTTTCACGTGGACTACGACACGGGCGAGGCCGAGTGGGCGCCCGAAGAAGTGCCGTTCTACATCGCGGTGCCGCGCCCGTGCGCTAAGAACAACTACGCGCAGCCGCCATACCCCATCACCTTTCACCAGCACGCCAACATCCGCAATCGGCTCGACATGCTCGCGCTCGCGAATCACATGGCCGAGCAGGGTATCGCGACGATCGGCATCGACGCCGCGGAGCACGGCCCCGAGACGTACGTGAGCGCGATCTATTACGCGCTCGACAGCTTCAACGATCTCAATATCGGCCCGATCGGCGACGTGCCGGCGAGCCTGCTCGTCAAGATCATCATGGGGATCTTTTACCCGAACATCGACATCAGCGGCCTCGATTCGAAGGAACTGGTGCAGGTGCTGAAGGACAAGACCTTCCTCGGCGCGATGCTGCACGGACGCACGCCGGACTTCGACGGCGACGGGCTCATCATCTCGGGCCAGAGCTTCTATTCGGCGGATATCTTCCGCACCGTGGCGATCTCCCACCAGACCGTGTTCGATCTGTTTCAGGCCGTGCGCGTGCTGCGCGCCATGGGCACCGATTGGAACGCCAACGGCAAGCTCGATCTGGAGGAAGGCGACTTCAATCAGGACGGCGTGCTCGACGTGGCCGGACCCGACCTCGAGATTTCGTTCGTCGGCATGAGCCTCGGCTCGTTGATCGGAATCCCATTCGTGTCGCTGGAACCGGAAATCAGGTCGGCCGTGTTCAACGTGCCCGGCGGCGGCCTCACCGACATTCTGCAGCGCACGACGATTCCCAACGTCAATTACGGCGTGCGTGCCGACCTGCTGGGGCCGATGATCATCGGCACGCCGGACGCGGCCAAGGGCGTGACGCATCTGAACTATCATGCCGAGGCGCTGGATCTCGAATTCGGCAGCGAGGTGTTCAACACGTTCATCGGCGACGTGCCGCTCGC
Organism: Deltaproteobacteria bacterium; assembly: GCA_020845895.1. NCBI lineage: Bacteria > Pseudomonadati > Myxococcota > Myxococcia > Deltaproteobacteria bacterium. The sequence continues at coordinate 9,755 of JADLEX010000095.1, forward strand.
GGCGGGCAGGCGCATCAGCATGGAGAACACCAAAACCGGCGTCATCAAACACAAGACCGTGGATGCGACGGGGAATTTCGCCATCGCGGTCGGCGCGGACAAGGGCGACTGGCTGCGGTTGACCGTCACCGACCCGATCACGGAAAGGCCCGTCGGCAAGTTCGAGTTCGCCACCGAATACCGGGGCCTGGGCGTGGACCGCAACACCCCCGAAGCGCGCTCGTTCATCGACAACGCGCAGTGGGCCGTGGGCCTGTCCGATCCCATCAGCTTCGCGCCGCATCTGGCGCAGGACCCCGTGACGGAGGCTGGGCCGAAGAACTTCATCATGCAGGTCTGTTCGCCCGACTCCGCGATTCCGCTGCAGGCGGGCACGGCGATCATCCGCGCGGCGGGCATCATCGACGACTGGCACATGGACAATCTGCTCGACCGCGGCGCGCTGAACGAAATCCGCGTGTCGTTCGCCAACGGCAACCTGCCGCTGCAGAGCGTGGCGCATCAGGCATGGCGCGTGCATCCTGGCTACAACCACGAGTACATGCTCGCGCCGCGTTTCGATCCGTACTCGATCATGTATTCCATCGCCGCACGCCGGCAGGCGGCGCTGTTCCTCAAGAGCCACGGCGAGATCATCGAGGACAACCTCTACATGCTCGTCGATCCCGAATGGCTGGCCGACCCGCTCGATCCCGATGTGCTGGAGGAGTAGATCGATGACGAAAGACCTGTTCACCGCGCGAACGGCCGCGGTTCGGACTTGGTGCGCGGCGTGCCTCGTCCTGTTGATGACGTTCGCGGTTTCGGCGTGCGCCGGCGACGATGATGATGACGACGACGAATCCGGCGGCGAGCTCGTGTGGTCGCTCGACTTCGAGAGCGCGGAAGATCTCGCCGCGAAGGGCGCCACGCTCGTCGCGGACGACACCGACGCGGCGTTCGTGCCGGGTCTGACCGGAAACGCGATCGCGCTCGGCGAGGGCGTGCAGCTCGTCGCGCCGGCCATCGGCCGCGTGCCGAGCACGGACGGCACACTCGAAATGTGGGTGCTGCCCAAGACCGTCTGGCACGACGGCATCAAGCGCCACCTGCTCGCCATCGGCGACGAAACGAACTTCGCGATCCTCAAGGACGGCCTGAAGAACAAACCCGTCTTCGCCATCGGCGGCGCGGGCGTGACGCCCGAGGACGACCGGCCCGTGCTCGACTACTACGGCTTCGAGATCCGCAAACCATGGATCTGGCGCAGCGGTTGGACGCACATCGCCGTCACGTGGAAGGGCGTGGGCGACCGCGATCACGACGCCGTGCGTCGCCTGTACATCGACGGCACGCTCGTGGCCGAAATGCGCGGCCCCGTCTCGGGCTTCGACGCCGACGTGCCGATTCTGCTCGGCGGCCTGCAAACCGGCACCGCGCCCGACGCGCTGGTGGACGATCTGCGCGTGTGGAATCGCGCCATGAGCGAAAGCGAAATCTACGAACGCGGCTTCCGCGCCGATACGCAGAATCCCTACAAGCTCGAGATTGTGCCCGAGCCGCACCCCGCGGGCTTTCGACCCGAGGCGGGCTTTGTGCCGAACACCGAGACCGTGATCGCGCTGCCGCCCGACCAGATGTCGCGGTACGCGGACGTCGCGACGTTTTTGCAGGACGCCATCGAGCGCATGACCGGCACGCGGCCCGCGCTGTTGGGATCGAGCGAAGTGGCCGGCATTGAGAATGTCATCGCCATCGGCACGCTCGCCGACAATGGCGCGTTGCGCGCCATGAACGACGCGCGCTTTGTGCCCACGGGCGACGTGCCGGGCTCGTATCTGCTCGAAGTGTCATCAGGCGGCATCGCGGTGGCGGGCGCGGATTTCGCGGGCGCGATCTACGGAGCGGGCAGCCTGCTGCGCGTCGTGAACCAACACGAGGGCGCCGACGCGATCCCCGCAATCACCGTGGCCGACCGACCCGATTTCCCGATCCGCGGCACCGTCGTCGAAAACCTGATGCCGCTCACCGACGAAGCGAAGCGCCGCATCCGCTACCTCGGCGAACTCAAGCTCACGCACCTCGTCATCCCCGGCGACTGGTACTTTGATCTCGACAACGAGTTCGTGCGCGAGGACGGCGCCGAGCTGTTCGCGTTCGTGCGCGCCCACGGCATGGAACCCGTGCCCGCGTTTTCGTGGTACGGCCATGCGGATCGCGTGATCGCGGAGTGCGTGGAACACGGCTACGACTGCGCCGAGGGCACGAGCGACGACACCTGCCCGCTCGTCGACGGCATGTACGCCGACATTCTGGAGCCGATGCTCGCCAACATCCGCGACGCGCTCGCGCCGACGGCGATCCACATCGGCCACACCGACATCGCGGCCTTCAACATCAACCCCGTCTGCGCGGCGGCGGCGAAATCGCCCGCCGAGCTGTTCGGCTATTCCGTCTCCGAGGTCACGCGACGGGTGCGTTCGCAGTTGCCCGGTACGCATGTGTTCGTGTGGGCCGACATGATCGCCTCGATGCAGCACGGCTCGCGCCTCGCGGTCCCGGCGCCGGGCGAAAATCCGCCTGAACCGCCGAGCGTGTACGACCTGATTCCCAAGGACGACGGCGTGACGTGGTGCGCGTGGCTCTCGAATGGATCGGCGATTCTCAACTATGTCTACGCGTTCACCACGTTCAACGAGATGTCCGCCGCGGGCATCGCGTCGTTCGTCGGCGGGCCGGGCGGCGAGACCGTGAGCCAGAGTTTCATGTGGATGAAGAACGCGAGCGACTTCGGCGGCGCGGGCTTCATCGGCAAGCCGACGTCCGCGACGAGCGACGACTTCGCCGATCCACTCTGGGATTGGTTGCCCGCGACGGAAGAACTCGCGTGGAGCCTGTGGACGCCCGACGGCGTCGAGGATCTGTTCTACGACTTCGGGGAACTCAACGCCGCCTATGGCAGCTACTGAGCAGGCGAAAGCAGACTTGAGACTGGAGAGTGGGGAGCGGCCGCAACGCAATCGATTTGGTTGCGTTGACCCGGATCATTCGACGCATCAATTCGATGTGTTGACAGCCATCCTGACCGCATTCGTTCTTTAAGCGTCGTCATCGTGGAACCGAGAGGTGTTGGAAATTTTCGCCATTCAGCATTCTGTATTCACAATTCTCAATTTTGGCTTCTCGCCACCTCCCGCAGCCGCTGCCAGCCATTGGCGTCGATGATCTCGTCGATCGACGGATTTGGAAGCGGTTCTCCCGTGGCGTGCGGGATCAGGCCGCGTTCCCACAGCACGCGCAGGATCTCGCGCGCCATCAAATAGTATCCGCGCCATGTCATGTGGCAGAAGTCGATGAACAGATCCGGCGACGTGACTCCCGTCGGCGAGAGATCCTGTGCGTATCGTTCGAGATCGACGAGCACGACATCTTCCTCGGCGGCGAGACGGCGCACGAAGTCGTTCATCGACGGGCGGATGCGGTTTTGCGGCATGTTTTCGACGTACACGCGCAGCATCTCCCGCGCGTCTTCGATGCGGTTCATGCGCTCAAGACACTCGCCCATGTACCGCGCGGCCCACGCCTCGTTCGGGCTGCGCAAATAGGCTTCGATCGCGCCCGGGCAGTCGCCGTTCTGATACTGGCGCCATTGTCCCTCGACGATCGCGGCGTCGTCCGAGGGCCACGGCGCGCCCGTTGGCCGCGCCGTTCCCTCGCGCGGATACTTCTCATTGATCGGCAGCGTGGCGAGCACCGGCGTGACGCCCGCCTCGCGCGCGGCAGCCACCATGTCTCGGATGTTGCGTTCGTAGTGGTCGCGGATTCGCTGCGCGTCCGCGTCCTGCGGCGTGAAGTACGGCCGCTCCGATCGGCGCGGTTCCGGCAGGATTCCTTTTTTGAGCGCGCGGTAAAGCGCCCACTCCTGCAGCGCGTCGCCGAGCCGCGTCCGGTCGACGAAGCCCTCGTTGTTGCCGCACATCACGATCATCAGATCCGGTGACGTGACCATCAGGTCGCGCGCGATGCCGAGCACAACGCCGGAATTCGCCGCGCCGGAACCCGCGTTGATCATCTGCACGTTCATCGACGGGCAACGCATCGCCGTTTCCGCCGCGATCCAATCGGGGATTCCGCCATGACCCTGTCCGAGTTTTTCGTAATAGTCCGCCCACGGAGACCCCTTGGCGAACGACTCCCCCACCACCAGCACGCGCCAGTCGCCGGGCTTTTTTTCCACGGGCACGCGGCTTTCGTTGATCGAGCCGGATCGGGTCACGACCCATATGGGCCCGTTCAATGTCGTTTCGCGAGTCAGCAAGTCGACGGGCGGATACTTCGCCCGGTCGTCGGCGCGCGTGGTGTCGATGGTTTTTTCCTTTTCGAGAACACGCATGGCCACCGTCGCGGCGGCCAGCAACAGCGTCACCGGGATCAGCGCAAAAATCACGCGCTTGAACGGCGAAATATGGACTCGCACCCCGTGGTTTCCTCCGCGTCGAATTCGTCCGATCGATGTGTCGGCTATCATACATGCCGCGCGATCGCCGAAAAGCGCCTTGTCTACGGCTCCGTCCGTACCAACTTCGCGCCGCGTTCGGTTCCGAGTATGATGCGCGCCGCGGCGGAGGCCGGACGGAGGTCGTCATGACGTTGTTCTCCGAAGACGTGTTGGCGGGGCGCGCGCGACGCGCGGCGGAAGCGACCGGCGACACGGCGGATTTGGTACTCGTCGGCGCGGGCGAACCCATCGGCAAACCCGGCGGGCTCGATCAGACCTATCCCTTTATTCCGCATCCCGAATACTTCTGGCTCACCGGTTCGCGGCGACCCGGCGGCGTGATGGCGTTCGACGCGAATGAGGGATGGAAGCATTTCGTGCGCCCCGCGTCGCCGGACGAGCGGCTGTGGGAAGGCGAGCCCGACGTGCCGCCCGGAGAGGATGTCGCCGGTCTCGACGCGTGGATACGCGAGCGCGCCCTGCGGCGCGTGGCGACGCTCGGCGCGCGGATTCCCGGCGCCCCGTTCGATGGTGAGGTCACGGCGAGCGTTCAGGAGCGATTCGACGCGGCGCGGCGCCCGAAGGACGCGGCCGAGATCGCGCTGATCACGCGTGCCGTCGCCGCGACGGCGGCAGGTTACGCCAAGGCGCGCGAGGTGATTCGCCCGGGACGCACCGAGCGCGAAGTCGCCATTGAGATCGAGGCGGAGTTCTTCCGCCATGGAGCGACGGGCGTGGGCTACGGAACCATCGTCGGCGCGGGCTCGAACGCGGCGGTGCTGCACTTCGAGCCCGGCGCGCGCGTCATCGGCGAGCACGACGTGGTGCTGGTGGATGCGGGCGGCGAGATCGACGGCTACACGGCCGACGTGACGCGCACCTTCGCGGCGAGCGGACGATTCACGGCGCGGCAGCAGGCGATCTACGACATCGTGCTCGCGGCGCAGCTCGCGGCGATCGGTCGTTGCCGCGTCGGCGTCGAGTGGCACGACGTGCACCGCACCGCCGCGCGCGTGATGGCGGCGGGACTGCGCGACGCGGACCTCATGCGCGGAAGTGACGACGAGTTGCTGGAGACGGGAGCGATCGCGCTGTTCTTTCCGCACGGCGTCGGTCACATGGTGGGCCTCGGCGTTCGCGATGTGGGCGGGCGCGCGGCGGGACGTCCGGAGGGGCGCATGTGCTGCGGCGCGCGGGTGCGTGTCGATCTGCCGCTCGCCGAAAACTACCTGATGACGGTGGAGCCCGGCATCTACTTCGTGCCCGCGATCCTCGACGACCCCGCCCGGCGCGCGGCGCACCGTGACCGCGTGAACTGGGCCGCTCTCGATGATTGGCGCGAGGTGGCCGGCGTGCGCATCGAGGACGACATCTTCGTCACGCCGGGCGAGCCGCGCGTGCTGACGGCCTCGATTGCGAAGTAGGCTCTGAGCGCGATATTCGCGTCAATCCGAACGCCGTTTTTGGTTGTTCTCCCGGACGCTGTCTGCTGCGGTCATCCTGAGCGAAGCGAAGGATCTTTTCCCGATTCACACCAGACCCTTCGCTTCGCTCAGGGCGACATTATTCCGTTCGGCGTGTCGAACTCTGATGCCGGATCAAATGTCGCACAGCGCCCGCTCGACGAGTGCGCGAAGCGCGGGATCGAGACGCGGCACGATCTCCCGCGCGGCGGCGTGACCACGTTCGCTCATCTTGCCCCAGGTCTTGCGCACGATCTCGACGATCTTCGCCTCGTCGTGGCGCGGCGCGAATTCGGCGAATTCGTATTCGAGAAACACGAGACACGCCGCATCCTCGAGGGTCTGCGTCTCCGGGTCCGTGCGCAGCCGTTCCTTTTTCAGCAGCGACGACACGCGCGCGATCGTCTCCTCGTCGTACCCCACGTCGCGTAGAATCGCCGCCGTCGTCTCGGCGTGGAAACGCTTGAGGGCTTCGCGCCAGCGCAGATAACCCGCGCGGTCCATCGGATACTCGTCGCGCCCGATCGTCCACCGGCGGATGTGCTGCGCGCGCACCGCGAGACGCAGCGCGACCGATGCGTCGCGGTCGAGCCGCCCCAGCGCCTCGCTCATGCGTCGCGAGTAAAGCCGCTCGCGCGCCATCTCCTCGCCGATCCGGTCGTCCACCACACGGCGGGGATCGTCGGCGTTTGCCGCGTCGATGCGGTCGATCGCGTGCCGAAACCGAAGGATGTCGTGCGGCCGTTCGTCCATGCGGAATTCCTGCCGCACAGAAGATCGCGCCGCGCGTTCGGGATGTCAAACGCGCCGCGCCGCAGAGGGAGGCGCAGACGCGCAAGTGGATGCGCAGACACTCCACGTCGTCAGCGGGAAAGGTCGTGTGCGCAAATAACCGTTCAAACGGTTATACGGTTACATCAATTTTCGGGCGATCTCGAATGGTTCACGATGCTCGGCGATCGAAGGCGTGCGCGCGCGGCCTTGACGCTCCGGGGGGGCTTCCCTAAAGTTTCGCGGCGTTGGGGGACGCGCGAACCACGATGATGTCGGACGAATCGGATGGGCCCGCCCTCGAATGGCGAAGCTGGCCCGCGGCCGAGCGCCCGCGCACGTGGCTCGTCGCCGCGCCGGTGTGCGCCGGGGCGGTCGGCGCCGTATGGCTCCTGACGCGCGACGTCTGGTGGGTCGCCGGCGCGGCGACGCTGCTGGCGATCGGGCTGCGCGAATACCTCGCGCCGGTGCGTTACCGGCTCGACGCGAAGGGAGCGACCGTCACCTACTGGCTGTGGTCGCGGCACCTGGGATGGAACCGCGTCCGACGCGTGAGCCTGGAACGCACCGGCGTGTTTCTGTCGCCCTTTGCCGCGCCGAGCCGGATCGAAAACCACCGGGGGATGCACCTGCGTTATTCCGGAAACCGTGACGCGGTCGCCGCGGCGATCAATCGATTCCGGCCCAGCGCGTGAAGCCGGGATTCTGGAAAAACGCCTTCGCGGTGGAAGGCGCCGACGAGGCGGAATTCACGGACGAGGAGCGCGACCTCGCCGGGCGCGTGGCGCGAAAAATTGTGGACCGGGGGCTCGGGCTGCCGGGCGTGCTCTTCATCGAGTCGGCCCGGCCGCTGAATTTCGTGGGGTCGCAGGCGCTCGCGTATTTCGAGCCGATCGTGCGGGGCCTCGTGGACTGGGACGACTACACGCGGTTTCGCGTGATGCTCGAACGGCGCGGCAGCGTGGAACTGATCCTCGGCGCGATCGAGGCCGCCGAAGCCGAGCGCACGATCGAGATCGCGCGGGCGCGGCGTGAGCGCGAGCCCGGTTGGTTTGTGCGGCACTGGCGCAGGTGGCGAAGCGGGAAATGAGCAAGGATTAGCGTGGGGCGTGTGGAACAGGCGCCCCCGCCTGTTCGGCATTTGCACAGTCCCGCATCGGCGGGACTGTGCCACATGACGAAAACACGAGGATGAAGGCGGCGACATGGCCATCGACCCGGAAAAGATCAACGTGATACTCGCGACGGACTGCGGTTCGACGACGACGAAGGCGATCCTGATCCAGAAGATCAACGGCGAATACCGGCAGACGCACCGCGGCGAAGCGCCGACGACCGTCGAAGCGCCCTTCGAGGACGTGACGATGGGCGTGCTGAATTCCGTCACCGAGGTCGGCGAGCTCGCGGGCCGTCGGCTGATCGACGAGAACGGCAAAATCATCCGCCCGGCCACGGCGACCGAAGGCTGCGACATCTACATCTCGACGTCCAGCGCGGGCGGCGGATTGCAGATGATGGTCGCGGGGGTCGTGCGCAAGATGACGGCGGAATCCGCGGAGCGCGCGGCGCTGGGCGCGGGGTCGATCGTCATGGACGTGATCTGCGCCAACGACAACCGCCTGCCCCACGAACAAATCGAACGCATCCGCCAGCTTCGCCCCGACATGATTCTTCTCTCGGGCGGCATCGATGGCGGCACCAAGAGCCACGTGGTGGAACTCGCGCAGGTCATCGCCGCCGCGAACCCGCGACCACGCCTGGGGTCGGACTACAAACTGCCTGTGATCTACGCGGGGAACAAAGACGCCCGCGAACACATCGAGGAAGAGCTCGCGCACAAGACTGAGCTGTTCGTGGTGGACAATCTGCGCCCTGTGCTCGAGCGCGAAAACCTCGCACCCGCCCGCGAAAAGATCCACGACCTGTTCATGGAACACGTCATGGCGCAGGCGCCGGGGTACTCGAAGCTGATGGCGATGACCGACGCGCCGATCATGCCCACGCCCGCCGCCGTCGGCGACATTTTGCAGGAAATCGCCCGCCAGCAGGGCATCAACGCGGTGGCGGTGGACATCGGCGGCGCGACGACCGACGTCTTCTCCGTCTTCGACGGCGAGTTCAACCGCACCGTGTCGGCGAACCTGGGCATGAGCTATTCGATCTCCAACGTCTTCGCCGAGGCGGGTCTCGACAACGTCATGCGCTGGGTGCCCTTCGACATGGACGAGGTCGAGCTGCGCAACAGCGTGAAGAACAAGATGATCCGCCCGACGACGATTCCGCAGGACATGGAATCGCTGATCTTCGAGCAGGCGATCGCGAAAGAGGCCCTGCGCCTCGCGTTCATCCAGCACAAGTCGTTCGCGACACGGCTCAAGGGCGTGCAGCAGCAACGCACGATCGGCGACACCTTCGACCAGTCGTCGTCGGGCGAAACGCTCGTCAACATGCTCAAGCTCGATCTGCTCGTCGCGTCGGGCGGTGTTCTCTCCCACGCGCCGCGCATGAGCCAGACCGCGCTGATGCTGATCGACGCCTTCGCGCCCGAGGGCTTCACGCGCCTCGCCAAGGACTCGATCTTCATGATGCCGCATCTGGGCGTGACCGCGCAGGTGCATCCCAAGGCCGCGACCGAGGTGTTCGAAAAAGACTGCCTGATTTATCTGGGCACCGTGGTCGCTCCGACGGGCGCACCCAAGGCGGGCAAGGAAACGGGTTCATTCGAGATCACGTTCGCCGATGGTCGCGTGGAAAAAGGTGCGCTGATGGCGGGCGAGATCAAGTTCTTCCCACTGGGCGCGGGCGAAACGGCGAAGATGACTTTCAGTCCGGCCCGCGGTCTTGACGTGGGCGGCGGCAAGGGCGCGGCGGTGACGCGCGAGGTCCACGGCGGAACCGTCGGGTTGTTTCTCGACGGACGCGGTCGGCCGCTCGAACTGCCGACCGCCGTCGCCGACCGCGTGCGTTCGCTGACCGCCGGTATGACCACCCTCGACGTTTATCCCGCGTCCGCGTTGACGCGATAGGGGCGAAACCATGGCCCACGCATACACACCGGGACTCAAGGTTTCCACCGGCTACCTGCTACGCAAGCGGCGCATCCTGCCTCTGCGGGGCGATGTATCGGTGACCGTCGGCCAAACCGTCCTGCCCGACGACGTGGTCGCGCGCACGGCGTTGCCCGGCAATGCCAAGCTCGTCAACGTCGCGGGGCTGCTGTCGATCTCGCCCGAAGAAGTGAAGGACGCGATGCTCAAGAAGCCCGGCGATCCCGTGACCGAGGGCGACGTGATCGCGACAGCCAAGAGCTTTTTCGGCCTGTTCAAATCGGTCGCCAAGGCCGACATGACGGGCACCATCGAAGACGTCAACGCCGTGACCGGACAGGTGCTGCTGCGCGGTGCGCCGATCCCCGTCGAGGTGCGCGCCTACGTGCGCGGAACGGTCACGGAGATCGTGCCGTCGGAAGGGTGCGTGGTCGAGACCTTCGGCACCTTCGTGCAGGGCATCTTCGGCATCGGCGGCGAGACGCACGGTCGCGTCGCCATGGCGTGTTCGTCGCCGTCGCAGCATCTCACCGACGACCTGATCAAACCCGAGCACAAAGGGTGCGTGGTTGTCGGCGGAAATCTCGTCACGGCCAAGGCGCTGAAAAAGGCGATCCAGATCGGGGTCAAGGCGGTGGTGTCGGGCGGGTTCCACGATCAGGATCTCAAGGAATTTCTGGGCTACGACCTGGGCGTCGCCATCACGGGCCACGAAAAACTCGGCGTCACGCTGGTGGTGACCGAAGGTTTCGGCGAGATCGACATGGCGCGCAAGACCTTCGATCTGCTCGCGGCGCACGTCGGCGAGGAGTGCAGCGTCAACGGCGCGACGCAGATCCGCGCGGGCGTCATCCGGCCCGAGGTCGTCATTCCCGCGCCGTCCGCCAAGGTCGCCGCGACGGGCGACACCGGGCCCAAGCCGCTCGAAATCGGCTCGGTCATCCGCATCATCCGCTCGCCGTATTTCGGACGCATCGGCAAGGTGGCGCTGCTGCCGTCAGAGCCGACGGTGCTCGGCTCCGAAAGCCGCGCGCGCATCTTGCACGTGCGCTTGGAAAACGACACCGAGGACCGGGTCGTGCCCCGCGCCAACGTCGAGATGATCGAGGATTAACGGGGCCGCGCCGCCCGCGCGTCAGAACCCGCAGCCCGAGCTGCCGTTGTTGCCGGATGAAGACGGCTCGCTGTCGTCGTCGTTCGCGGAAGCTTCGTCATCACCCGCGTCATCGTCGATGGTCCCGTCGTCATCGTCCGGAAACCAGTCGTCGTCGGCATCGTCATCCTGATCGTCATCGACGTCGTCGTCGCCGGAATCGTCGTCCGCGTCATCGTCCGAATCGTCGTCCGCGGGCTGCGTCGATGTGGTCGTCGTCGTCGTGGTTGTGGTCGTCGTGGTCGTCGTGGGATTCAGACTCGGATCGAAGAACCCTTCCCAGGTTCGCTCCTGCAAATAGCGGTAGCCGTCGTTCTGCCCCGGGTGGATGCAATCGCCCGAGGGGAAGTACCGCGCGGGCGAGGGACGCGAGTAGTTCGGCGCGCCGGGCACGTCGTCCACCTCCTGCAACGTGCCGAGCAGATCGACCGCGTACACCTGATCGTAGTCCGTGGCGATGTCCTGCGTGATCTGCGTGATCTCGGCGAAAAGCTGGTTTTTCGAATACGTGTTTCCGCCGAGCGCGAGTTGCCCCAACACGATGCACTCGGTGTCGTGCTCGAAGTTCGGGAAGTCGTAGGCGTTCACGGCGATCTTCATCTGCGGGCGGATGGCGAGGATCGCGTCGATCACCGTGCGCAGGCTGTCGTCGATCACCGGGAACACGCCGTCGCCGTAGCCGCCGAGCAAATAGCCGTCGAGCAGGTCGTTGCCCCCGAGGCTGATGACGACCCACTGCACCTCGGGATGGCCGAGCAGGTACGCGAGCGCGTTGATGAGCCAGGGCGAATTCGGCATCGCCCATAGCGTGGCCGTGGTGCCCGGCTCGCCGAAATTATAGACGGTGGCGAGCTGGCCGTGGGAAACGAGCACCGATTGCATGTCGTCGGACCAGCCGTCGGCCCAACTGTCGCCCAGAGACATCACGTGGATCGGCGCGCCGAACGCGGACGTTCCCACGACCGCGCTGACCAGAACGAATATCGATGCCACAGCCCAATGACGCATGGGGCTCACCTCAAGGAATCTCGAATGTCGCCGAAACGCGCGAACAAATCCAGTCGGTCGCGGCCGCGTCGCCGAACGTCACAATCCGGCGATCAGCATGAGCGCGCCGATGGGGAAGAAAACCAGACCCGCGCCGATCGCGATCCACGCCGCGAAAGTGGAGCCGGGGTCGAGGTAGCTGACCGACGGGTCGTTCGGGTCGTAGCGAATATCCGTTTCATCGGGGATCGCCGCCGCGCGCTTTTCGGCGTCGGCGCGTGAGCGCCCCGTCACGTAAGGCGCATAGCGATCGCTCTCGTACTCCACGCCGTTCACCGCGTAGCGATACTTGACGGCCACGTTCCACCGGTAGCCCGGCTCCGACGGAACCGCCGCCGTCTGCGCGGCTGCGCCCTTGTGGAGCACCCGCGCCCGCGCGACGGGCCACCGGTGCACGGCAGCGACCTTGACGTGCAGGCGCGCGCCCGCGATTCCGGCGACGAGGCCAATCAGGCACATCATCACCCAGCCGAAGGTTTCCATGATCGACTCCGATTGCGTCCGCGATAAATCACGAACCCACGTCATAGACGATCGGACGGCGCGTGGATTAAGTTGAGATCAAAGATTTCACCATCACGCATTCGGAGACGATCATGGCCCTCACCCCGTCCAACATGCTGCCCCTCGGCACGCCCGCGCCCGACTTTCACCTGCCCGATCCGGCCGGCAAAACGCACGCCCTCGCCGATTTCGCCCCCGCCCCCGCGCTGCTGGTGGCGTTCATCTGCAACCACTGTCCGTACGTGAAGCACATCAAGACCGATTTCGCCCGGCTCGTGCGCGAGTATCAGGCAAAGGGCGTGGCCGTCGTCGCGATCAACGCCAACGACTGGACGAAGTACCCCGACGACAGCCCGCCAGCGATGGCGAAGGACGCGGCCGATTTCGGATACACCTTTCCTTATCTCGTGGACGAGACGCAGTCTGTCGCCCGCGCCTACGACGCCGCCTGCACGCCGGATTTCTATCTTTTCGACGGCGATCGTCGGCTCGTGTATCGCGGCCAGATCGACGACAGTCGCCCCGGCAACGGCCTGCCGGTCACCGGCGCGGACCTGACGACGGCGGTCGACGCCGTGCTCACGGGCCGGGCCGTCGCCGCGCCGCAGAAACCGAGCATCGGCTGCAACATCAAGTGGCGCTGACGAAACATCAGGTGGCGCTGAAGCCCGTGTGGACGGCTTGTCGCTGCTCGACGCACTCCGCAAAATGACGCGATGCTCAAATTGACCCCGCGCTCGCTGGTCGCGCTGCCGGTCGTGTACGCGGCGACGCCCGTCGCGGCCGCGGCGGCCATCGTCGGCGAGTTCACGACGGGCGGAGACTCCGCGGACCGCGTCGCACGGGTGTGGGCGCGCGCGGTGGCTGCGTCGATGGGCATGACGCTCACTGCCGTGGGCACGGATCGCATCGACCCGTCGCGCTCGTACGTCGTGGTCAGCAACCACCAGAGCCACCTCGACACCATCGCGCTCGTGCTCAGCTCGCCCGTGCCGCTGCGCATGCTGGCGAAAAAAAGCCTCTTCTACATTCCCGTCTTCGGCCAAGCCATGCGCGTCGTCGGCCACATCCCCATCGATCGGCAAAAGGGCAAGACCGATTTCGCGGCGCTGGCCCGCCACTGCGAGCGACTGCGTGCGCGCGGCCGGTCGATCATGGTCTTCCCCGAGGGCACGCGGCAAAACGACGGCACGCTGCACGAGTTCAAGTCCGGCGCGTTCCGTATCGCCACGTCGCTCGGCCTGCCAGTCGTCCCCGTCGCGATCCGCGGCACGGGCGCCGTCCTGCCGCCGCATTCGCTGGCCGTGACGCCGGGGGAGGTGCGGATCGAATGGCTCGACCCGATTCCCTCCGAAGGCGCGGACCCGGACGAACTCATGGCGGTCGTGCACGACGTGATCGCCGGGAGTTTGAGTTGACATTGGGTCCGATGGGTTCGTCCTCCGGATGCCGCACAAAAACGCCCAAAAATCGCAATCTTCGGCCCGAAATTTCGTTGACGGGCCTTGCGCGGGCACGCTATAAATAACCGAAATTTCGAACACGCTCGCATTCGTCCCAAATCCGGCCCTATTTCGCGCCATCGGCGCGGTGCATGTTTTCTGTGCGAAGTCACGGAGGAAGGAGAGACCATGACCATGAGACGGACCCTAATGTGGTCGCTCGTCGCGGTGCTCTGCGCGACGGGCGCATACGCGGGCGATTTCGAGTACAGCCCTCGCCATCTGGCCCTCGCGGACACGGGCAACGCGATTTTCAACCCGGCGATCCTGCCGCCGGTGCTGGAGAACATCGCCGGCGCGTGCGATTCGAACCAGTTCTACGTCGGCGGTAGCACGCGCAACACGGTGCTCGCGGGCGTCGGGTCGGACAGCGACGCCGACTACAACTTCCTGGACATCGAGAGCGGATCGTACATCCAGGGCGTTTTCCCCGTGGGTGAAACCAAGGACGACGACTGGACCGACCGAGCGGGGATCGTGTTCCAGCCCGGTATGCAGGCGCAGTACCTGCGCGTCAAGACGAACCGCGAAGACTCGAACCTGGAACTCGCCGACTCGCTGCTCGCGGTTTCGCCGACGATTCGCTTCGGCGCGGCGTACGGGTTCCATGAGATCTTCGCCATGGGGATCGGCTTCACGATGATCCCGACGACGATCTTCAACTCGGCGATCACCGGTACGCAGGACACGCCCGACGGCACGACGAACAAGGACATCGAGGACAAGTTCACGATGGCCGGATCGTTCATGATCCTGCCCGAGGTCGGATTCCTCTTCCGCACCCCCGAACGCATGCAGTTCGGCCTCACCTACGAGATGGGCTACGCGGCCAAGGCCAAGCGCGAAATCGAGCACTCGCAGGTGCCGGGCGACATCGACTACGAGACCGAGGTCGCGTACATCAAGCCGCACAACATCGGCCTTGGCTGGGCGTACGAGATTCCGAAAGAAGACAACTTCTACGTGTCGATCGATTTCGACGTGTACTTCCGGCAGCAGTACGAGGGCGACACGTGGGTGATGCGCGGTCGCGAATCGTACACGCAGAACGATGAGGACGAGGACGGCAACGCGATCGAGGAAGAGACGGTGGATCCGAACGAGGACCGCCTGGGCGAGGAATTCTACGCCTCCACCAACGGTCGCTATGTGTTCTCGACGGCGGTCGAGAAGGCGTGGGAGACGGTCGGCATCCGCGGTGGCCTCGGCTACTCCGCCGAGACCGGCCTCGATCGCGACCGGCCGGTTTCGACGTTCTTCGCCACCGTCGGCCCGACGCTCTACTTCGACGAGACGATCTTCATGAGCGCCGGCGGACGGCTCGACCTGGGCTTCGCACGCGCCGAGACGACTTACGCCGCGGCGGGCGGCGGCGCCTCGTTGTCGCTGGGCGGCACGTTCTAGTTCCGTTTTCGACGCAAGACTCCATCGAAGAAGCATCGCGAACCCCGGGGCGACCCGGGGTTTGTTTTTGAGTCGTGCGCGCGGAGCGGGGGAAACACTTCGGTGGCGACGCGGAATCGTCACGAAGGGGAATGCGCCGCGTCACGCCGATTCTGTAATAACGCGCCGCAATGTCGCCACATCAAGAGGTCCCCGTCATGATGCGAGCGGATTTGCATTGCCACTCCCGTTTCTCGAATCACCCCAGCGAATGGTTTCTCAAGCGTCTCGGTTCCGCCGAGTCGTATACGGACCCCGACTTCGTGTATTCGTCCGCGAAGGCGCGCGGAATGCGTTTCGTCACCGTAACCGATCACAACCGGATCGAAGCCTCGGTGTACCTGCGCGACCGATTTCCCGGCGAGGCGTTCACCGGCGTCGAATCCACGGTCTATTTCCCGGACAACCGCGCCAAGGTGCACATCCTTCTTTGGGGATTTACCGAAGAGGATTTTGCGGAGATTGAGCGCATCCGCACGGACATCTTCGTCTTTCGCGATTTCGTACTGGAGCGCGGCATCGCGCATTCCGTCGCCCACGCGGCGTTTTCCGTCGACAATCGGCTGCGTCCCGACCAACTCGAAAAACTCGTCCTGATGTTCAACGTGTTCGAGGGACTCAACGGTTCCCGAACGCGCTCGAACAACGCGAATCTTCTGAAGGCGCTACGGGATTTGACGCCGGAGCGCATCGAGGATCTGCGTCGCGCGCATGGCATCGAGCCCACGGGGGACGAGCCGTGGATCAAGGGATTCACCGGCGGCTCCGACGATCATGCGGGGCTGTTCATCGGCCAGACCTACACCGAGGCGGAAGGGGAAAGTGTCGAGGAGTTCCTGGACTCGATCCGCCGAAAGGCGTCTTGCCCCGGCGGTCGAACCGACGACTACAAAACCTTCGCCTTCGCGGTCTACAAGATCGCCTACGACTTCTCCGAGTCGCGCGGCGGCCTGTTGTCGCGCTCGCTGCTGCCGCAGATTTCGACCTACCTGCTCGACCGCGGCCGGCGCGACGCGGGCCACACCGAGAGCGCGGCGGAAATGCTGTCGCGCACGGAGACGAACCTGCGGACGCTGCGGTCGATCTCCGCGGGCTTCACCGGCGAGGGAAGCTGGGACATGACGGAGAAACTCGATGCCGCCTACGAGATGATCTCGGGCGTGCTCGATGATTTGTCGCGCGAGCTGATCGGTCAGGTGGCCGTCGATCTGGAACGCCTCGACATCGGTTCGCTGCTGCGCAACGTGGCTTCGGCGCTTCCCGCGGCATTTCTCACAGCGCCGTTTTTCTCGACCTTCCGCCACATGCAGCGCGAACGGCGTCTGGTGCAGCATCTGCTCGAAAAATTCAGCGACGGTCGCCCCAGCGCGGGGCGCAAGATCCTGTGGTTCACCGACACCTTCGCCGATCTCAACGGCGTCTCGGCGACACTGCGCACGATCGCCCGGGTCGCCGAGGAGCGCGAGCTCAATATCCGCGTCGCGACTTGCCTGAATGACCACGAACGGCGGCGTGTCCACACGGGCGGCGTGGTGGATCTGCCGCACATCTTCGAGTTCCCGATCCCGCATTACCCGAACATCACCCTCAAGGCGCCTTCGGTGCTCGGGGCGATGAAGCGGATCGAACGCGAAGCCCCGGACGAGATCTACATCTCGACGCCCGGTCCGGTCGGGCTCCTGGCGCTGGCGCTGGGCAAGCTGCTGGGCGTGCGGACAGTCGGCGTGTTCCACACCGATTTCACGATGTTCGCCGAAAAAATCACGCTCGACGAATCGCTGGCCGAGGTCGTGGACACGTTCATGCGGTGGTTCTACAGCGCATGCGACAGCGTGAGCGTGCCGACTCGTGAGTATCAGTCGATTCTGGAACGGCGCGGCATCGATCCGGCGCGCATGACGCTTTTCCATCGCGGGATCGAAGCCGACCTGTTTTCCCCGACGCCCGACGGCCGCGAATATTTGCGCGACCGGTTCCACGTCAAGGACGGCGTCAATCTGCTTTTCGCTGGCCGCGTGTCGCGCGAAAAGAACGTGGACGTCCTCGCCGACGTGTATCACCGGCTTTCGGCGACGCGTTCCGACATCAACCTGCTCATCGCGGGCGACGGGCCGTATCTCGGGGAACTCAAGGAGCGCGTCCGCCCCAACGGTCGTGTAATCTTCACGGGCGCGCTGGACCGGACGGAACTCCCGCGCGTCTATTCCGGATCGGACCTCTTCGTATTTCCCAGCACCGCCGACACTTTCGGCATGGCCGTTCTCGAAGCGCAGGCGTGTGGTCTTCCCGCGCTGGTTTCCAACGAAGGCGGCCCGCAGGAGATCATCTCCCACGGCGAAACCGGCTGGGTCGTCGACGGCGCGGGCGCGGATGAGTGGACGCACAGCGTCGCCGGTGCGATCGAGTTCATGGATGCCGACCGAGACCGTTACGACCGCATGCGAACCCGATGCCGCGAACGCGTCGTCCAGGATCGCGATTGGTCGCGGATCCTCGGGGCGTTGTTGTGATCGCGCGCGGAAATCCGGTCGATTATTCCTCTACCCGTCCGGCGCATCTCCCTCGAAACCGTCGGGCGATTCGGGCGGCGGTTCGTCCATTTTGTTCGTCGAACCCGCGCCGCGCGCGATCCGTGCGATGTTCTCCAAAATTTTCTCCATGGCCGCGATCCGCTGCTTTGTCGGCGCGAGCCGCGTCTTGTCGATGAGTGCGAGCGCGAGCAGGACGTCGAGATCCATCGACAACACGCGCAGCGCGTCCCTTGCCGCGTGCAACCGCCGTCCGGCGCGGACGGGATCGCCGCCGGGTCCGACCACCGCGGCCGCGCGGCCGAACGCGATCACCGAACGACGCGTGGACTCGACATAGATCGGGCTCGAATCGCCGGCGTCGCGCAGGAGTCGTTCGATCCCCGCGAGCGCGCCAAGGAACTCCTCCTTCAGACGCAGCACCTGAAAACGCATGCCACTCCGCCGCGATGGTGGACGCGGGCACAAGCTTCAATTTTCGCGCCAACAAACCCGAAGGGAAAACTCCGCGAATTGTCGAGGTTCGACTCGCGAAGGCGCCGCGGTTGAGGATTCGCCCAGTCCGATTTTCGGCGATGGGGCTCCGGGAATCGGAGTGCGTCAGGCGGGGCGCACGCGGCGGAACATGGTGACCTTGTTGAGTTCGAATCCCATGTGCCGCCAAAACTCCTCGGACGAGCGGTTGGCCGGGATGACGTTGACGTACACGTCGTCGACGCGGGAGTTCTGGAAAAAGTGCACCGAGCGTTCCACGAGCGCACGGCCGATTCCCGCCAGCCGATGCTCGTCGGTCACGTAGATGTTCTCGATGACGCCGATGGATTCCTGCTCGAAGACCTGCGCGGGTTTGGTGACGTAGAGATTGACGAAACCGGCCACCTCGCCGCGCACCCGTGCGACGAAAATGGCGGCGGCCGGCGACTCGAAGAACCCCATCAGGTAGCTGCGCTGGATCGACCGCGCGCCGGGCGCGAGCATGTAGCGCGCGTTGAACTCCGAGGTGAGACGCATGAGCTTCGCCCAGAGCGTCAGGATCGCCTCCATGTCGGAGGGGACGGCGTGCTCAATGATCGGTTCGTCGTGCAGCAGTTGCATCGTGATCTCGGTGACGCCTCATCGTACCGGAGGTCCCGGCGGAGGACAACGACGATCTCATTCGGCACGAGCGGTTCGGGCGCCAAATTATAACCCCCGGCGCAAGGCCGGGGGTTCGAAGGATTCGCAGGCTTGCGTCGGTCAGTGCTTGGACGCGTAGTCCTTGAGGCCGTCGGGGTCCGGCACCATCGTGTCGCCGCCCTCGTCCCAGTTCGCCGGGCAGACCTCGCCGTGCGACTTGGTGTACTGGAACGCCTTGAGCAGACGCAGCGTCTCGGCGACGGAGCGACCCACCGACAGGTTGTTGATGATCGCCGACTGCACGACGCCCTCGTCATCGATGATGAACAGGCCGCGCAGGGCGACTCCGCCGGACTCGACGCGGTAGGCCTTGGCCACCTCTTTGTTCAGGTCGGCCAGCAGCGGGTAGTTGATGTCGCCCACGCCGCCCTGCTTCTCGGGCGAGTTGGTCCAAGCCAGGTGCGCGTACTTGCTGTCCACGGAGACGCCGTAGACGACCGCACCCAGCTTTTCGAACTCCGCGTAGTGCTTCGAGAACGCGATCACCTCGGTGGGGCACACGAAGGTGAAGTCCAGGGGGTAGAAGAGCAGGATGTTCCACTTGCCCTTCACCAGCGAATACCTGTCGAATTTGCCGTGAAGGACGCCTTCGAGCGCGAAATCCGGGGCGGGTTTGCCGACGAGTTCACTCATGTCGATACTCCTGTCGATTCCGTTGTGAGGAATGAAAATGCGTTGCGTTCGAACTCTTTATCGATAACACCTTCGTCGCGGCGCGTCAAATTGAGCCGTCCGGTTTTTCGTGAAATCCATGACGAATATCGGGTTTGGCCCTTTTCAGGCGACCGAAAATGGCCGACAGTATATGACAAATCAACGGGATTGCACGTTCGGCGCGTCGTCGCGCGCCCGCGTTCGCAGGCATGTCGCGTGCGGCGCGGCGGTCCCGCATCTTGATCCGGAGGGCTGCATGAAACGTGAATGGTGGCTGGTGCTGACGGCGGTGCTGTTCCTGATGTCGGCGAGCGGCGCGATCGTGGCGTGCGGTGGCGGTGGCGATGACGACGACGACGATGACACGACGGACGATGACGCCGCGGATGACGATTCCGCCGATGACGACGCCGACGACGACATGGATGACGACATGGACGACGACATGGATGACGACATGGATGACGACGTCGATGACGATTCCGGCGACGACGACGAGTGCGAGACATCCGAGGTCGACATCTGCGAATGGCTCGTGAACGACTGCGACGACATGTACGCTCTCGGCACGACCGACTTCTGCGAAAGCGTTTACGAGGAAGACTGCGCGTTGGGCGACATCGGCGACGTGGACGGATTCCTCACGTGCGTGTGCAACTGCATGGCGAACGATCCGACCTGCGATGACACCGCCGCGGCCGCGAGCGCCGAATCCTGGTGCTTCGACACGTACTGCGGCACGCTCTGATCCAACGAAGCGAATGGGCGCGGCGGCCGGCTCACGGGCCGGCCGCCGCGTTTTTCGTCGGTGCGCGCCGTCTAGTCGTTTTCGGTGAAGACGCCGAAGTGTCGCCCGAGCCAGTAGGCGTGAAGGAAGTCCGCACCGCCGCCGCTCATCCAGTCCGACTCGCCCATCGCGAAATCCGACGGCGCACAGATCACCATGTTCTCGTGCATGCGCTGCCACAGCGGCACGCCCCACAGGCCCTGCCAACGGCCACCTTCGAGCCAGTCGAACTTCCAGAACAGCGAGGGCAGCGGCGAAGGGCACCACGACGGGTCGATGTGCTTGTCGATCGCGAACGACTGCTTGGGATAGGGCAGCTCGCGCATGTTCCAGATCGCGGTTTCGAGCGCGGGCTCGGCCGCGGGCTCCGGGTCGCCGAGCGCGAAGGCGCTGATGGGGAAGAGCGTCTGCGTGAGCGTCTGAAAGACCGATCCGTTCGTCCAGCCTTCTTCGAGCAGCCCCAGCGCGTCCTGATCGTCGGTCGCCTCGGCGAGAAACGCGAGCACGAGCTGGCCGATCGTGTCGAGGTGCTGACCCGACCAGTCGGAAATGCCCCACAGATAGAACAACCCGCCGCCCATGCGCGTGTAGAAGCGCAACAGCGGATTCGCGTAGAGCGTCTGGTAGCGCGTTTTGTAGGCTTCGTCGCCGGTGGTCAGGTACGCGAGCCAGGCCGCCTTGATCTCGTTGAACTCGCCGTCGAGGGAGATGTCGGCGTTGTCCGCGAGACGCACCGCGCGCTCGGCGATGCCGTCGCGGTAGTCGTCATACTCCGGCTCGTCGGGCAGGTAGAGCCACGAGAGGGTGTAACCGTAGTACAGGCCCTGAATCATGTCGTTGTTGCCGCCCTCGAGCCAGTCGACATCTTCGTAGGGCGCGTCGCCCTGAACCCATCCGCGTCCCGCCTGATGCGGACGCACGGCGCGGGCGAAGGTCGTCGGGTCCTGCGGAATGTCGTGGGAGAGGAATAGTCCGTCGAGGGCGCGCAGCCAGTTGTCGAGCGCCTCCTCCTCGCCGGTTTCGAGGTAGCGGAACACCTGGCTCGCGAGGTAGCAGCCGGTCCACAGCAGTCCGTCGCCCGATTCGCTTTGCACCAGCGGGTCGGAACCCCACAACGCCTGGCTGAAGATGCCCAGCGGGTTCAGGTAGTACTCCGGCATGTCGGCGTCGAACATCTCGGCTTTTTCGGCGAGCGTCGGCCCGAAGGCGCGGGCGCGCAGCATGGTCTCGGCCATGCTCACCTCGTCGAGCCAGCGATTCGCGACGCGCAGCGAGGACGGGTGCGCGCGGTACCAGTCGAAGTCGGTGTGGAATCGCGCGATGTAGTGGACGCCCGCCTGAAAGTCCTCGCGGTCGCGGTAACCGTCGAACCACGTCAGCGAGTGGTAGTGATCGAGCAGGCCGTAGATCAGGTTGTGGACCAACGGCGGCATGGGATTGTGCCCGGGGATGAACGTGTCCTCGTCCGCGAAGATCGGCTCGGCGTCGCTCGTACCGTCGTACGTCCACGTCTCGGTCGCGGTGAACGCGTGGACCGATTCGCCGGTCGTCGCGTACGACACGTCGAACGCGCCCGCGCCGGTCTCCGTCACAATGCCCGTCACCTCCACGGGGATCGCGTCGTCGCCCGTGCGCGTCACCGCGCCGTAGTGCGTGATCGCGTCGGCGACCTTCAGGCTCACGTCGGTCACGATGCCGCGTTCCTCGCGGATCTCGCCCAGCCACGCGGTGTGCACGTCGTAGGTCACGTCCTTGAAGGGATCCTCGAAGGTCACGTCGTCGAAACGCACCGAGCGGATGAAATCCCACCGTCCGTCGCCGGCGCGGATCTCGACCTCGCCCTCATAGTCGCCGTAGCGCGAGTCGGTGCCTTCGACGGCGTACACGCCCGGCTCGATCGGCGGATCGGGCAGCGTCGTGTCGTCGTCGCCCGTATCGTCGTCGTCGGTGTCGTCGTCGGGCAGCGGCGGCCAGGTGTCGTCGTCGCCCGCGTCGTCGTCGTCGGCATCGTCGTCGGTTGCGTCGTCGTCCGCGGTGTCGTCGTCGACGGGGGCCGCGTCATCGTCCGCGCCGGAATCGTCGTCGTCGGATGACCCGCCGCAGGAAATGGTGAAGGCAAACGCGACGATGGCGATAACCACATAAGGCAGGCGCGACATGGCGATTCTCCCGCGACGGTGCGTGACCTGACTCATCATGTGGCACAGCGCGCGGGGCCGCGCAAGCCGGGCGGGGCCCTCACCCCCGTCCCCTCTCCCGTCATGACGGGAGAGGGGTGCCCCGAGCCTCTCGAGGGGCGGGGTGAGGGCTAACGGCGTCAACATGGTTGTTGACACCCGCTTGGGCCGCACCGGAAACTGACGCGATGTTTGGTCGCCGCATGTTCATCGCGTGCGTACTGGCCGTGTGCGCGCTCGCCGCGTGCGGGCCGCCCGCGCCGCCGCCGGGATCGTGCCACACCCAGATCCTTTTATCTTCGAACGTCACCGCGCACGGGGCATTCTGGTGGCGCGCCGACTGCACGCTGCCGGACGGCGCTGCCGGCCCGGTGATCCTCGCGTTTCCCTCGCTGCGCGACGGCGCGCGATCGTGGAGCGTTGCCGATTTCATCACGGAACCGAAATCGATTGGCGCCTTGCGGGTGGAAGTCAACGGCACACCGCGCGACTATGAACCGATAACCCTCGGCGAAACCGCGGGCGCGGCTCGCATCGACTCCCCGGCGACCGGCTGGCGCAAGGGCGAGCGCGTGGAATTCCTGATCACCTTCGCGAAAGAGGGGACCCCGCAAGCCCCGACGATCGCGACGAAGAACTACGCTCCCGTCGTCCTCGTGCGCGGCGCGTCGGGATTCGCGGCGCTCGCGGGCATCGAGCCGTTCGACATCGCGCCCGGTCCCGCGTCGCGCGTGGAGCTTGTCGCGCCGCCCGCGGTCGAGATGAAAAAGCCATTCGAGGTCGCGATACGCGTCATGGATCGCCTCGGAAACCTCGCGACGCCCGCCGCGCCGGTACGCGTGTTTTTCAAGGAGCGCGACGATGTCGGCATCGACCTGAGCTACAACGCGCCGAAATCGGCCATGATCGACGCGGCGGTGACGCATCTCGACGCGGGCAGCTTCGACCTCGCCGGGTTTCGCTGGATCGTCGCCGACACCGGCGGCGCGTTCGCGCCGGCGATGTCGAACCCCATCGCCGTCAGCGCGCCCGGCGACGCGCGGCCCATCGCGTTCGGCGATCTCGACGCCACGGACGGCGCGGACGTCACCGGCCTCGGCTTCGCGGCGATCGCCGATCCGGCCCACGCCGCGGACGACGCACTCGCGAAAACGCGCGGCGACACGTGCACCGAACGCGAACAGCTCGGGCGCTTCGTGTCCCTCGTCGCGCGCGAATTCTCCGGTTCCGGGCGAGCGCTCGCCCTCTTTGATCGCTGCTCGGTGAAGGCGGTCATCGGTAAACCGGCCGCGTGGTGGGAAGCGGCGCTCGCGCGAACGCCGCCGCTCGCGGTGAGCCCGAGCGCGGGGCGTTTCGGTGCGGCGGCGTGGTCGGATGCGCTGGACGCCACCGGCGGCGTGCTCGCTCCCGTCGTCGGCGTGGACGCGTTCGACGACCTTGCCGCGCAGGTGGATCGCGTTCACGCCATCGCCCTGACGCCCGGAGCCGTCGCGGCGGACGCCGACAACCCCGACGCACCGGCCCAAATCGCCGCGCGGCTTGGCGCGGCGGGGCGACGTTTCGGGTTCGTCGGCGCGCGCGGCGCGCTCACCGGCTTGCTCTCCGGCGCGCTCACCAGGCGCACCGTTTACGATGCCGTCGCGTCGGGTCGCACGTACATCACCAGCGGAGCGCGGATGCTGCTCTACGCGGACGTGGACGGCAAACCGCCGGGCCGCGAATACGCGCCGGGCGGACCGCCGGTCTTTCACCTCGAAGCCGCGGGCACCGCGCCGCTTAAATCCGTCGATCTGTTTCAGGACGGTCGCGCGATCTTCTCGCATGGCTTCGAGGCTCCGACGTGGGTGACGAACGAGGACGTGAAGATCCCGGACCTGAAACGCAGCGCCGTTTTCGTCTGGCGCGTCGAGCAGGAAGACGGCCACGTCGCGTGGTCGAGCCCGTTCTTCGCGCGTCATCCGAACTGGTCGCGCATCGCGGACCTCGCGGCCGAGTCGATGGGCGACGCCATCGAGATTCGGTTCGACTTCGCGCCGGGGCTGAACACGATCGACATCGAGCTGCGCCGCCGCGCGGGCGACGACGGAGGCGGCGATCCGAATCTCTACACGCGCATCAGCGGGCGCTGGCCCGCCGGGCCGGTGGTTGTGCGCGACAGTCCCGCGAACGCCTACGGCGAGGCCGTGC
Organism: Deltaproteobacteria bacterium; assembly: GCA_020845895.1. Classification (NCBI taxonomy): domain Bacteria; kingdom Pseudomonadati; phylum Myxococcota; class Myxococcia; species Deltaproteobacteria bacterium. The sequence continues at coordinate 34,671 of JADLEX010000095.1, forward strand.
ATTACCTGCTGCTCGAACGCAATGCCGAGGCCGACGTGGTGATCGCGCGTGCCGTCGCCGCGCCGGCGTTTCCCGCGCACGCCGAGGGCGAGGGCGCGTGGCGCATCGGCGGACGCGTGAACGAATTGTGCGCCGCGCGCTTCGAGGTGATCGACACCGAGGGCGCGATCGTGCGCGCGATCGATATGGGCGAGCGCGAGCCGGGCACGGTCGAGGCCGTGTGGGATGGCCGCGACGATGCCGGGCGCGAAATCTTCGGCCCGACATTCTACCGCTTCGCGTGCGGCGAGCGCGTGGGGCCGCGCGTGCCGATCGTCGATCTGGGCATGTCCCCCGCGGGGCCGATGCCGGGCGAACCCGAACCGGCCGTCGAAGAGTCGCCACCGCCCGAGCCGAAACCCGAGTCGACACCCGAGTCGACACCCGAGCCGACACCCGAGCCGACACCCGAGCCGACACTCGAGCCGATACCATGAGACGCGCGCTCGCCGTCCTGCTGGCCGTGCTTGCCGCGGGGTGCGCCGCGCATGCGCCGGTCGCGGAGGCGCCGCCGCCGGTATCCGATGAGGAACTCGATCTTCCCGTCGCGCCGGGGGTGACGAAAAAGATCGTGCTGCCCGACCCGGTGATCCGCGCGAACCTCGCCGAGGGCTACGCCGCGACGCGTTCGGTGCACCCGGGGACGGTCGTGGCCGACGTGGACGGCGGCGTGGTCACGCTGCGCGGCACGGTGGCGTCGATTTCCGAACGCAATCTCGCCATCGCCGTCGCCGCGACGAGCCCGGGGGTGCGTCGCGTGAAGCCCAAGCTGATCGTGAAACCGGCGACGCGCGCCGAGTGGCCCGCGCATGACGCGCGCGGCATCGCCGACGTGGCAACCGACCAGCAGCTTCTCGCGGAGGTGCGCCGCCGGATTTCGGCGACGAACCAGGTGCGCGTCGCCGAGCTCGACGTACAGGTTTGCATGGGCGTCGTGATTCTGTCGGGGCCGGTGGAATCGGCGGCGGTGCGCGCGCGGCTGCGCGAAACGGCGCTCTACATCCCGCGCGTGCGTGGCGTGGTCAACAACCTGTGGGTGCCGGGCGAGTGACCGACACCCGTGAGAGCGTGACCGACACCGGTGCGAGCGCGACCGACGCCCGTGCGAGCGTGACCGACACCGGTGCGAGCGTGACCGTCACAGGTGCCGGTTGCGCCAGATGCTGCGCAGCGTGAACGTGACGACCTCCCACGCGGAATCCGTTCCGTACGCGATCTTGCCTGCCGCGATCGGCGGGCGCAGCGCGGCGGCGTGGCGCGCGTAGATCTCTTCCGCGGCGTCGGTGTTCCCCTCGCGCAGCAGGCGCGTCGCCGCCTCGGCGAGGCGCGGCACGATCAGCTCGAGCGCGCGGCGGCCCTCGTCGGCGCTCGCGTGCGTGCGCGGATCGATGCCGAAGATGCCCAGTCGCGCGGCGCGCCCGTCGAGCGTCATCGGCTCGGTTGGAAGCGCGCCGAGATCCACCAGTTCGGGCGTGATCGCCATCAGAATCGACGTCTCCCACTTCGCGGCGTGATCGCCGAGGTAGCCGATGTCCGTCGCGAGCATCGCCTCCGAAATTCCCATCGCCGCCACGCCCCGGCGCGCCGACACGCGGCGGCACTCGGCGCGCAGCATCGTAAGCTGCGCGAGCGGGTAATGCCCCGTGAGAAACACGATGGCGTGAAAACCAAAATCGGCGAGTTGATTCAATGCTCCGCGCACCTGACGGCGCAGCGCGCGTTTGCCGAAACGGAACGTGAACGGAAAACGCAGCGTGTGAAACGCGCCCCAGCTCATCGCGGGAAACACCACGCCGCCCGCGCGCGCGGCGGCCTGCTCGCAGATCCACGCGGCCTTGATGGAGTCGAGTCCCAGCGGCGCGTGCTCGCCGTGCCACTCCAGCGCACCCAGCGGCACCCACGCGATCGGCGTTCGCGCGAGCATGTCGCGCACCGCGGCGGGCCGGGCGCGTTCGAAACGCTCAAAGACGGGATCGCCGTCGATTATGTCGTTCGGCATACGTGTCTCCAAGATTCGGCTACGACGCGACCTCCTCATTCTATTCGGGGTAATAAGAATGTCGAATACGCCCACCTCCCCGACTCCACTTGTGCCAAACAGTCCAGCCGGAGGGAATCGACAGACCGATGCCGGCCAGGGTGACGCAAGCTGAAGAAATTCCTTGCATTCGGTTCGGCTGCGTGAGACAATTCCCTCGTCGCTCGGCATCTTTCCAAAATTGTGGCGGAAGTTTCCCATGAAGTCGTTCGTGGCAACGATGTGTGTCTTCGTGTTGGCAATCGTATCTTTTGGAACGGCCTTGGCCGGTGTCGTGGAGGATTCTGGCAACACCGATCCCGACACGTTCTATGACTCTTTGGACGAGTCGGGAGACGAGATTTATCTGGAAAACGGCAGCACCACACTCATTTTCGACAAGGCGACGGGAAATCTCACGTATTGGTCCGATGCATCCGGCGCGGTCCTCGCGGATACTCCGTCCGACGATTCGAAGAGTGCCACCGATACTGCGACCGATTCCCCCGAGTCCTTGCTGCTGGATGCCGGCACGAACCGCAGCGAGTGCGACATCTGGAGCGAGCAGAACATCCTGATCGACGTGATCAACTGGAACGGCGACTGCAACCCTCAGTCCTCTGCTGGGCGCGGAGTGAAGACGGTTTGTGGCGAAAGGAAAAAATCGACGAAGAGGACATTGGCGGAGTTGCCATCACGTGGATATATGGATTTGCTGTAAGCCCGAGCGGAGTGGTGGGAATCCTCTACGAATGGCGCGACGACGACCTCAACTACCTGAAAGTCGCGCTGCGTGTGCCGGTGGAGGAGTGAACCGGCGGAGGGATTCGACTCCGGTGCCGCATTTCCCGCCACTCCACGCAATTTCCGTAATCATCGCGCGCACAGTCGTCGACCGTGCTCGGCGGCGATGTGCTCCGCGTCGGGGTACGCGAGGCTCGGGATCAGAAAGTCGGTGTCGGGAAACTCGAACTTCGACCACACGGGAAGCTCGGGCACGCAGTCGTTCTCGAGCGCACGGCGCACCCGTTCGGCACGATCGGGAAAGTACGCGGCGAGCGGCATTCCGGGGCCCATCGTGATCGAGAGCCGCCCGGGCGCGGCGTGGCGATGGAACTGCGCCGCGAGCACGAGCAGCGCGCCGACCGCGACGAGCGCGGCGATCCGCCCCGCCCGGCCCAGTCCTCCCCGCGAGCACGCCGCCCACGCCCCCGCCGATGCCGCGAGCGATGGCGCGTAATAGCGATAGTCGAACAGGTCGTTGACCAGCCCCGACAGGTAGCCCGCGAAGAGCCCCCCCGCGAAGAGCAGCGGTGCGAGCGCCTCCGCGCGCGGTCGGCGCACGAACGCGAACGCGGCGAGCGCGAGCATCACGAGCGAGGGCGCGACCGCCCACAGCCGGAACATCACGATGCGCCGCACGCCGCCGTCCGCGAGATCGAAGGGCGCGGTTCGAGCGCCGCCCAGAATCACCGCCGAATTCGTCAGGTGATTCGCAAAGTTTTCGGGATTCGCGAGATAGCCCGCGACGAGGCCGCTGATCGCGCCGATCGCCGCCGCCGCCGCGAGCGGAATACGCGGCGCGCTTTCCGTCTTTCGCACGAGCGCCCATAACGACGCCGCACCCGCCGCGACGAGATACACCACGCACCACTCGGGCCGCGCGAGACCGACCAGCAGTCCGCCCGCGGCGGCCGACGCGCCGCGCACGCGCGCGCTCCACGCGTCGTGCGTCGCCGCGACGAGCGCGAGAGCCGCGAGGCCGGTGACGAGCGCGCCGATGCTGCCGTCGAGGTAGAGTTGCACCGACGACGCGATCGCGAGTGGGCTCGCCGCGAGGGCGAGGATCACGCCGACGCGCACGCCGATGTCGTCTCGCTCGCGCGTTAAGAAGGCCAGCGCGCCCGCGAGCACGAGAAACAGGTAGAGCGCGAAGTGCAGGCGAATTGCGCCGACGAGGTCCGTCGCGCGGGTCCCCTCGGCGATCGCCGTGCGCAGCCCCGAGCCCGCCGCGCGCAGCCACAGGTATGGGGCGATCGGGTGATTGAAATTCAGGAGGATCGGATCGCCCGCGACGTAACCCGCGAGAATGAAGCGCGGAAAGGCCGGCGGATCGAGCAGCAGGTTCGCGAAGAGGCCCTCTTCGCCGATGATGGGGTGCTCGAAGTACGGCGCGCGCGAAACGAAATACACGAGCGCGAGCAGCGCGAACGCGATCAGGAAACGGCGCGTCGCGGTCATCGCGTCGAAACGTGAACGCCGCGCGAGCGTTCTTCGCGCAGCCGCCACAGCAGCGAGAGAAAATCGCCCGTCGTCGGGCCGAGCCGCATGTGCGACAGGCCGTGTTTTTGGTCGTAACGCAGTCGGATGGGGATCTCGGCGACCTTCGCGCCCGACCACGCGAGCTTGGTGATGAGTTCGACCATCACGCCGAAGCTCTGCGTGGTGACGACGTCGTCGCCCCAGGTGTCGAACGCGCGCCGCACGCACGCCGCGCGATACCAGCGATAGCCGCACGACAGATCGCGTGCGGGCAGCGGCCCGACGAGGAGCCGGTAAAACCACCGCGACGCCGCCGTGAATCCGCCGCGCCACCACGGCACGCCCACGACCGACGCGCCCGGCACGAAGCGGCTGCACACCACGACGTCCGCGCCCGTGCGCGCCGCCATGTCCATCTGCTCGATCACCTGCCGGGGGTCGTGCGTGGCGTCGGCGTCCATCACCGCGAACCAGCCGTCCGCCGACACGCGCGCGACGGATTCGCGCAGGATGGTGCGAACGGCGGCGGAGAGACCGCGATTGCGCCCGTGACGCACGAGCACGACGGGAAATTTCGCGGCGGCGCGCTCCGCGATGGCGGCGGTGTCGTCGGCGCTGCCGTCGTCGACGACGAGGATCGCGCAGCGCGGCGGCAGCATCGCGGCGATGGCTTCGATCAGGCCGGGGAGCGCAGCGGCCTCGTTATACGCGGGCAGCGCGACGATGCCGTCGAAGGCGTCCGGTTCACCGGCGGGGGAGGACATGCGCGCATGTTATCCGCCGCCGCCGCGCTTGGGTAGCGGGGCTGAGGTGGCTCGGGACCGCCGAGCGCCAGCTCGGCATTTCTTGGTCAGGCCTGCGCGCGCCCCCGCGGATTCGAACGCCCACGGTGGGACGATCGCGACGGTGACTTGATCGGCTCGAAGTCGATCGACAATCGAGTTCCCAGCGCCGCGGCGATCCGACGAAGCATTCTGATGGAATACCCCGCGTACTCCGGATTCTCCATGCGCGCGATGACCGACTGCGTCGTGCCGATTCGCGCGGCGAGGTCCTTTTGCGATAAGCCGGCCGCTTGGCGAACCTTCAAGATCTTGATCGCCAGATCGATTTTGCCTTTCTCCTCCTCGAAAACCGCCGCGAACTCGGGGTCCTTGAGTTGGTCCGTCAGATAGTCGCGAAATTCATCGCTTGGTCGGGTCTTCATGGTCCTTCTCCAGGAATTGCCGCAATCGTTTGTCGGCGATCAGGATTTCGCCCGACGGCGTCTTGGAGGTCTTCTTCACGAATCCGTGAAGGAGCACGATTCGCCGACCGGATACGAGGCTGTAGAACACGCGATAGATGTTTCCGTCGAATCCCACGCGGAGTTCACGGAGTTTTCGGCTTCCCGAGATGGCCTTTGAAAATGGCTCGGGAAGGAAACCCTCTTCGCCCAATCGTTGGATCGCCCGTAAAAGCCGCGCTTTGGCGCGGATATCGGGTAAGGCGTCCAGAAAGTCCCGAACGGGACACCGACCGCTATCCGCGACGTGGAAAACGATCCTGAACACGCTCGAAGTATCGCAATATTGCGATCGTCCGTCAAGAGAGTAGCGGGCGTGCCCGCACAGCCGTGGGCGGCTGTGCCACATTCCGACTTGTGAGCTACTTTGCCGCGCCGGACAGCATCTCGCGGGCCAGATCGCCGCGTCCATACACCACGCGCAGCGCCTCGAGCACCGCCTCGATGTCCACGGCGATCGAGCGCGCGATGCGTTCGTCGTAAACGAACTGGATCGAGAGGCCGGGCAGGTTGCCGTCGAAAAGCAGGCCGACGAGGTCGCCCGAGCCGTTGACGATGGGGCTACCCGAGTTGCCGGGGAAGGTGTCGAGCGTGGCGACGAAGTTGTACGTGGTGGACAGGTCGAGCAGGCCGCGCGCCTTGTCGAAGCCCGGCGCGACGTCGTAGGGCGGCTTGTTGCCGAAGCTCTCGGCGCGCTCGAACAGCCCGTAGAACGTCGTGCGCGGGCCGTTCATGTAGCCGTGATCCTCGTAACCCGAAACGCGTCCGTACGACAGGCGCAGCGTGAACGTGGTGTCGGGGTAGATCTCGCGCCCGCGGATCGCGAAACGCGCGCGGGCGATGCGGTCGCCCGCCTGCGCCTCGACCTCCTCGACCTCGTGCTCGTAGCGCGTGCGCAGCGCGCGATATTCCGGTTCGAGCGCGAGCGCAAGGCGAATCAGCGGGTCCTTCGATTTCTCCACGCCGGCGCGGCCCTGCTCCACCAGCGCCTTGCGGGCGTCGGCGTCGAAGATCTTTGTTTTCGCGATCGCGTCGGCGGCGACCTTCGCGGGCGTGCGTCCGCCGAGCGCGGCTTTGACCGCCGGGTCGTCCTCACCGAGGTTCTCGGCGAGCTGCGCGAGCCGGTCGGCGAGCACCACCTCTTCCATGTCGGCGTAGAGCGGAGCCTTGGAATACAGGCGCGAATAGAGGCTCGGCAGGGCTGAGTCGCGGAACTCCTCGAAGCGCTCCTCATTGGGCTTTTGCAATTCCGCCGTGAGCAGCACGATCTGCCGCGCCTTGTCGAACGCGTCGCTGCCGCGCATGCGCACGTATCGGAAGCGCTTGAAATACGCGCGGTGCAGTTCCTGCGCCTTGGCGATTTCGCCCCACGGATCGCCGATCTCTTCCGCGAGCTTGGGGTCGGCGGCGACCTTGGCGCGAAGTTCGTCCTCCGCGTCCTTCGCGCGCTTCATCAATTCCCCATCACGAAGGCCCTGCATGTAACCGATCGCGACCTTGATGAAGTTTTCGTCCATACCGATTTCAAAAAGTGCGCGACGTTTCTGCTCCTCGCCGCGCTTCGTGTATTCACGGAAGACGTCGCGGCTGCGCTCCATGCTGGTGAGCCACAGCGGATAAAGGGAGTCCCGTAGAAATTCGAGCTGGGCGTAGGTGTAAAAGCGCCCCGAGCTGGTGGGGTGGCCGGACACGAAGACCGGATCGCCGTCGCGATACGCACCCGGCGCGACGCGCAGGTGGTGCGTCACTGTGACGGGATTTCCCGCTTCGTCGTATGCACGCATCAGGGCCGCGTCGAGACTGTAGCGCGGGAAATTGAAGTTGTCGGGATCGCCGCCGAACATCGCCGCCTGGCCCTCGGGCGCCCACACGAGGCGCACGTCCTTGTACGTGCGGTAGATGTGCAGCCAATACTCGCTGCCCTGATAGAGCGACACGACTTCGCACAGGTCGCTGGTCGCGTTCGCGCACTCCGATTCGATGCGCGCGGTTTCGGCCTTGCGCGCCTCGAACGCCGCCGCGCCGGCCTGGCCGGCGGGCACTGCATCCTGCACCCGTCTGGTCACGTCGCGCGTCTCGACCAGCACCTGGGCCTCGGAGCCGGGGCAGCGCAGCGGCGCTTCGCCGTTCGCGCCGTAGCCGTTTTTCATCAGGTCGTTTTCTTCGGTGGAAATTTGCTGGATGCAGTCCGCCGCGACGTGGTGATTGGTGAGGATCAGGCCGTCTTTCGACACGAACGACGCCGAGCCGATACCCGCAAGGCGCACCGACGACAGGCGCAGATGGTCGAGCCATTCCTTCGACATTTTCATGCCGAACGCCTTCTCGATTTTGTCGAGCGGCGGATTGTCGAAGGTCCACATGCCCTCGTCGGCCGCGGCGTGTACGGCGACGAACGCACCCACGAACAAAACGACCATCGCTGCGAAACGCGAACGCATCCCGGATCCCCCGAACGCTGGTGAAATGGCGACCGACAACCGGTCCGAGCCTCTAACAGGAAGCGGCAGGGGAGTCCAGTGCCGGGGAGTTAGCGCGCGGAACACGCCCCCGCGACGGGGCGTCGCGACGTTACGGGGTCGCCGAGTCCGGCCCGTCGCAAAGGTTCGCCGCGCCGGGGGCCCTCGGCGTCGCCGTCCAGCATCGGTCCCGCAGTGTCACCCGCCACGCGCGTCCCGCGTGAGCGCTCCACGATGGGACGAGGCTCGCGATCGCTCGATCATCGATGAGCGCGTCGTGGACGTCGGACTCGCCGAGCGCTCGCAGGAGCGCGGCGTCGACGTCGGGCGAGAACGCCGGAGCGCACGGCCCCCAGACCGATTCACTCCCCCGGACCGCGAAATCACGGACGCGCAGCGACGTTCGATCGAGACGAGCGCCGACGAGATCCGCGCCCGTCAGCTCGGCGTCGTCGAGGTTCGCGCAGGTCAGGTCGGCCTTTCGCAGATTCGCGTCGCGAAGGACGGCTTCGACGAGCGTCGCACCGGCAAGATCCGACCGATTGAGGCTCGCGCCGGTCAGGTCGATGCGGCGCATCTTCGCCCCGGCGAGCCGAGCGCAGCCGAAACGCGCGTTCGAGGCGACGGCGTTTGCGAGGCGCGCGCCGTCCAGTGTCGCAGGAACATTCAAAGTCCGCCCGACGCCCGACCGATTTTTTGCGGATTCACCTTCCGACTCGGAACACCGGGCGCTCGCGGCGTCTGCACGAGTCTTCCGGCGTCGAAACTCGGGACTCAGCCGCTGGCCCAACCGGTCGAAGGGTCCGTCCGAGACGTTGATTTGTCGGCGCGTGAACACCGCGTCGCGCAGATCCGCGCCTTCCAGCATCGCACCCGTCAGATCGGAACCCGCGAAGTCCACGCCGCGCAGATCAGCACCCCGGAAATCGGCGGACTGGAGCTCGGCGGACGACAGATCAATTCCGATGAAACGCGGTGTCCCCGCGCCCGCTTCCGAAGTCGTCCGCACGGAACCGGCCTCGGGTTTGGCGCCGCGATCCAGCGTCTCAAAGCCGGCACGTTCCGCCTCCAGATTGAGCGGCTCGCTGACGCGTGTGAAGAAGGACGCGAAGCGGCCCTCCGCATACGGCGTGAACTCGCCGCGCGCGGCGGCAAACATGTAACCGGCCGCGAGATCGATCGGCACGAGCGCCATCACCGCGCGCAGGATGTAGACGAGGGCCTTCGTGCGGGGCTTCTGCGTGTCCACCCAGACATCGCTCCGCGCGCCGGAAGCGAACGCCGCGGCCGTCATCACGACGACCACGAGTGCGTGATAGGCCGACGACGCGAAGCGATGCAGCGCCGAGAACTCCCACGCGAAGAGCCACACGGTGAAAACCGGCACCAGCCAGATCACCGAGCCCGTCAGCACGGACAGCACGAGCCGGTCGGTGCTTTTCATTTCGCGGTCCAGCACGAGCGCGCTGAAGATCGACGGTTCGACGACCACGCTCCAGTCGCGCGCGGTCTCGCAGCGCGTTTTGGACAAATCGCCGAACCAGCGGTACAGGCGTCGCAGCTCGAAGAACAGGCAAAGGGCGGTGGCGACGACCATCCACGGCCCGATAGCCGAAAACGCGCGGAAGTGAATGGGGAAGTCGATGATCGGCAGGCGCACGTCCTTGCCCGCGCCGAGATACCCGCGCGCGCCGTTGCCCGCCAGCATGACGCACACGTACAGGCAAAGGCTGAGTTGGACGTAGAGCAGCGACATCGTGCGTTTCGTGGATTTCGCGATCGATTCGAGCAGTTGCTTCTGAAGGTCGGTCATGAAATCGTCCCTCGAATAAACGCAAATTGCGCTTTCGGCCGTTCATGGACGTCGGTCGGTTCGCTGAGATCATATTCCCATTTTCATCGCCGCAAAAGGTTGAGACTGACGTGCACCTCGCCGATTTTTTCCTTGCGGGATCGCGAGGCCGGTGGTAATTTTGATGCGTTATTGGGGGGCATTCCCATGAAATCCTCATTTGGCGTTTTTCGGTCGTGTCTCATCATCATCGCCTTTTTCGCCGTTCCCCAAACTTTCGCCGACATTTACGAAAGTGTGCCGGACTGGGTTCGAATTGGAGACGGCGGGGACTTCGGGAAAAGCGTCGCGATGGTCGGGGACGTCAACGGCGACGGATATGACGACCTGCTCATCGGCGCGGAAACGAAGAAGGTCGACGTGGAGGACGAGGGGGAGGTGTATCTCTTTTTCGGGTCCGCGACCGGACCCACGATCGCGTTCGCGTGGTCCGCGCGGGGCGGCGAACTGCGAACATTCTTCGGTAGCTCCGTAGCCGGCGCGGGCGATGTGAATGGGGACGGTTTCGCCGATATCGTCCTCGGCGCGAAAGGTGACTCCGATCTTGGCCATCTCACGACCGGGGAGATTCGGCTGTACACCGGTTCGGTGGAAGGCCCGGGTTCGACGGCAACGAGCACGTTGTTCGGAATGACCCAAGGCTCTTGGTTCGGTTCGTCCGTCGCGGGGGCGGGAGATGTCGACGGCGACGGATTCGACGATGTGGTGGTCGGCGCACCCTTCGACAGCTCCATGAAGGGGAAGAATGGCGCCGCGTACATCTACCGCGGATTCGAAGGCGGTCTCCTCGGTGTGCCGACCGTCCTGACACATCCGACGCCGTTGGGTGACTTCGGGTATTCGGTTGCGGGAGCGGGGGATGTGAACGGAGACGGGTATGCGGATGTCATCGTCGGACAACCAGAATATGACGGTTCCGGCGTCCAGGGTGGCGCGGTTCACATCTATTTCGGATCCGCCGACGTTTCGGGCGACGCTCCGGATTGGAGTTTTACTTCCGACCAGGGCCGCCAAGCCAAATTTGCCGATTGCGTGAGGAGCGCCGGCGATGTGAACGGCGACGGTTTCGACGATATCCTCGTCGGCGCGTGGAGATATCATGTGGAAGGTCAACCACGGGGCGCGGCGTTTCTCTTCCTCGGGTCCGAGGACGGGCCTTCGACCGAGCCCGATTGGATCGGTTATCCGACGAACTTCGGCCCCGATTACGGGATTTCCGACAGTTTCTATGGCTTGTCCTTGGACTCCGCTGGCGATGTGGACGGGGACGGACTCGATGACGTGATCGTCGGTTCCGCGGGTTGGGCCTCGGCGGCGCATCCCGAGGTCTTTGGCGGCATCTTTTTGTATCGAGGCTCGGAACACGGATTAAAAACCACTCCGGAACTCATCGTCGAACCGCCCGACCAACCCTGGCACGAATTCGGGCGCGCGGTCGCCGGCGCGGGCGACATGAACGGGGACGGGCTTGTGGATATCGTCGGCGGCACCCCGTATCACAACGATGGGGACGTCACCCACGGGGCCGTTGCGGTGTATTTCGGCGCGGAAAGCGACGACGACGATGACGGCGATGACGACGAGGACGACGACGACGATGCGGGTGGTAGCGGCGGCTCCGGCGACGACGAGGTTGCCGATGTGGACGTCGGAGACGAAGAGTCCGACGATTCGCTCCGCGCGCAGGACGACGATTCCTGCGGTTGCGGTTGCTGAGTCGTTCCAGCCCTCGACTGGACGAGTCGGAGAATTTGCGTTCGATTCGGCGAGATCGGTCCCCGGCTTGCCCGTTGAGAACCGCCGGTCAGTTGTGTTAGAAAATAGCCGGTCAGCCACGCGTGATTTCGCCTTGGGGAGACGAAACGATGCGCTCTCGCGCTTTCCTGTGTCTTTTGATCTGTGCGTCGGCGCTCGTCGCGGCCGGGCCGGCGGCGGCCCAATGGACGCAGATGTCCGGCATGGACACGGCTCGCTTCGACCCGATCATGGCCGCGGACGCCCAGAACATCTACGTGTTCGGCGGCGCGGATTGGCTGGGCTCATACCTGCGTTCGTCGGCCAAGTACAAGGTCTCGACGCTGACGTGGTCGAACGCGGCGAACCTGCCGGCGGCCCTCGCGCTGGGTCACGGCGCGGAACTGGGCGGCTGGATTTACATCCCGGGTGGATTCGACGGCACGAACGTGGTCGGTACGGTGTATCGCTACCAGACCACGTGGAACTACTTCGAGACAATGACCGAAACGGTGCCCGAGCCGCGCTATGCGTACACATTCGACAAAATCGGCACGCTTCTCTATTTGTGCGGCGGCGGCGACGCAACCGACATCTCACAGGAAGAGTGCTGGTCGTACGACCCCGACAACGACGAGTGGCTTGCACTCACGCCCATGCCGATGGCGCGGCGATTCCACGGCAGCGGCGTCGCGGGCGGCAAGCTCTACGTCTTCGGCGGCGTGGATGCCACCGACCTGGAGACGAACACGTGCGACGTGTACACGCCGGGGACGGATTCGTGGGACACGTGCCCGAACCTGCCGACGATCTGGTGGGGCGGCGCGTCGGGCACGGCGAACGGCAAGCTGATCTTCTCGCACGGCGAAAACGGCAGCGGCGGCTGGGTGAACAAGGGCTACACCGCGACGCCGGGCGGATCGTGGACGCAGACCACCAATGTGGTGCAAAGCCGCTACCGCGTGGGCTGGGCGGTTTCGCAGAACGCGCTGTGGGTGGCTGGCGGCGATCCGATCGGTCCGCTGGGATTTCCATCGGACGTGATGGAGAAATACACGGTTGTCACGACGACGACATCCACCACCACGACCACTCATGTGACCACCACGACGCACACGACGACGACCACGCACGCGACGACGACCACGACGAACCCGGGCACGACCACGACGACGAACCCGACGACCACTTCGATTCCCGCCACGACCACCACGACGACGCAGCCAGGCGACGATGATGACGACGGCTGGTTCCCGGGCGACGACGATGACGACGATGACGACGACGACGGCGACACGGGCTTGGGCGGCGTCGGCGGCGGAAGTGGCGGCGGCGACGACGACGGCGGCGGTTCGGACGGCGGCGGGGGCGGCTGCACCTGATCGGCGACGCGGACCTGATCCGCGACCTTGCGCCGTCGAGGTCGGTCCTTATAATCCGGCGGCTTTTTCGTCCCCCCTTCCGGGCCCTCGCCCTGGCCATGTGCCGCCGGAGTCGTCATGGTGTTCGTCGCGCCTTTTCGAGGCGATGTGGTCCGGTCTGATCTCGCGGCCGAGGTCTCGTGCCCGCCCTATGATGTCGTGAACGCCGACGAGGCGCGGCAGATCGCGGCGAAACACCCCGACAGCTTCATGCGCGTCATCCGTTCCGAGGCCGCCATGGCCGAGGGCGACGACCCCTACGGCGACGCGGTGTACGAACGTGCGCGCGCCGAACTCGACCGCCTCGTGGCGGCGGGGGTTTTGTGCGAGCGCCCTCAGCCCGCCTTTTACGTGTACGAACTCGAGCGCGAGGGGCGCACGCAGACGGGCCTCATCGCCGAGGTGAGTCTCGCCGAGTACGAAGCGGGCATTATCAAGCGCCACGAGCTCACGCGGCCCGACAAGGAACTCGACCGCACGCGGCACATCGCGGCGACCGGCGCGAATACGGGTCAGGTGTACCTGGCGTACCGTTCCGATCCGTCGGTGGATGCGGCGATTCTCGGCCACACGCTACGCGATCCCGACATCGCGTTTCGCGCTCCCGACGGCGTGCGCCACCGGCTGTGGGTCGTGGACCGCGACGACGACGTGCGCAACCTGCTCGCGGCCTTGGCCGACGTGGAGTCGCTCTACGTCGCCGACGGCCACCACCGCATGGCCGCCTCGACGCGCGTGTGGCGCGAGGGTCGCGTGGGCGACGGCTCGCCCGAATCGCCCGCCGCGCGCGTGATGGCGACGATCTTTCCGCACAATCAGCTTCGCATTCTGCCCTATCACCGGGTTGTGACGGATCTCGAGTCACGGTCCGTCGCCGACGTGATGGCGCGCGTCGAGTGGGTGTTCGACGTTCGACGCGGCGTCCCGCCCGCGCCCGAGCACCCGGGGGAATTCGGCCTGTTCATCGGCGGATCGTGGTATCGCATCGCGCCGAAGAAAAAGCCGAGCGGGGCATCGGTCGCCGCGCGCCTCGATGTGGCGGTGCTGCAGGACGAATTGCTGGGACCCATCCTTGGCATCGACAATCCGCGCACGAACCCGCGCATTGAATTCGTCGGCGGCATTCGCCCGCTCGCGGACCTGGAGCAGCGCGTGGCCGCGTCGCCCTCGGGTCTCGCGATCGCGTGCTTCGCCACCTCGATGGACGACCTGCTCGCAGTCGCCGACGCGGGCGAGATCATGCCGCCCAAGTCCACGTGGTTCGAGCCCAAGCTGCGATCCGGGCTCGTGGTGCGCCGCATCGCGCGCCAATAAGAAAGGGGACGGGCCCAACCCGTCCCCGCATCGCAAACCTGCCGGGTGTTTACACGCGGAACTGATCGACCACGCGACCGAGCTCGTCCGCGAGCAGGGTCATCTGTTCCGAGACCTCGTTCGTGACCGCCGCGCCGCGCGCCGTTTCCTGCGCCGCGAGGTGCACGTTCTGAATATTGCGAGACACGCTGGTCACGGTCGTCGCCACGTCCTCGATGCCCCGCGCCACGTCGTTGCGAATGTGATCGCGCAGTTCCTGGACGCTGCGCGACATGCCCGCCACGCCGCCCGCCGCCGACGACATCGCCCGCGCGATCTCGTTCGTCGCCGCCGTCTGCTCCTCCACCGTCGCGGCGATCGTGTGCGTGATCTCGTCGATCTCGCCCACCACACCCACGACGGCCGTGATGCTTTCGACCGCCTTGCCGGTGCGCTGCTGCATTTCGCGGATCTGTTCGGCGATTTCGCCCGTGGCCGTCGCGGTCTGCTTCGCCAGTTCCTTCACTTCGTTCGCCACCACCGCGAAACCCTTGCCCGCGTCGCCCGCGCTCGCCGCCTCGATCGTCGCGTTGAGCGCCAGCAGGTTCGTCTGATCGGCGATGTCACTGATGGTCTCGACCACCACGTCGATGCGCTTCGACGCCTCGGCGAGCCGCTGAATCACGTCCGTCGCGTCCCGCGCGATGGTCGCGGCTTTGCCCGCGATCGTCGACGCATTCGCGCAGTTTCGCGCCACCTCGTTCAGGCTGCCCGACATTTCCTCGATCGACGCGACCACCGAGTTGACGCTCGATGCCACTTCCTCGGACGACGCCGCGATCGTATTGACGCCCGTGGTCATGTTTTGCGTGACGTCGTTGACATGCGACACGTTCGCCGTGATCTCCTCGGTCGCCGCGGCTACCGCGTTGGTCTGCGTGTTCGTTTCCTCCGCGCCGCTGGCGAGGCCCGAAGACACCGTCGAGAGCTTCGACACCGTTTGGCGAAGCGCACCCGTGTTTTCGAGCACGCTACGTACCGACTTCTGGAGTTTCTCGGCAAAGACGTTGAAGTTTTGAGCGAGCTCGCCCACTTCGTCGGCAGTCGTGACGTCGAGACGCCGCGTCAAATCGCCTTCGCCCTCGGCGATGTCCTTGAGCACCGTGTTCGTCACACGTACGGGCTTCGCGATGGCGTTGCCCACCACGAGTGTGAACACCACGCCCAGCAGCATCGTCAGCACGCCCGCCACGATGAAGCCATTTCGCATCCGGCCGAATCCCGCCGCGAGTCGCTGGTTCACGTCGTGAAAGTCGTCTTCGTACGCGCCCGCGCCGATGACCCAATCCCACGGCTCGTAATAGGTGTACGCGCTGATTTTCATGCGCGCTTTCGTTTCGTCCTTGTTCTTCCACGCGTAGCGGATCACGCCGAACTCGCCGGGCTTTTTCGTTTTGCCTTCGTTCACCATCTCCTGGATGAACGTCTTGCCGTCGGCGTCTTTCGCGTCCCAGATGTTCTCGCCGTCGCGTTCGCCGTTTTTGGACACGACGTAGTGACCCATCTCGTCGCCCGAGCCGCCGATGACAAACACGTAGCCGGATTTGCCCACGACGGTCTCGTAGATCGCCTTGCGCAACGCGCCGTTGCCCTCGATGGGCACGCCGATAAAGAGCGCGCCGATGGTCTTGCCCGCGCTGTCTTTGAGCGGCTCATAAACGGTGGACATCCAGGTATCGACGACCTTCGCGCGGCCCTCGTAACGTTCGCCGCGCGCGATGGCCGCCGCGACGGGGTTCGGCTTGCCGTCGGGGTTTGTCGAGGGAATGTACGTCCCTACCGCGCGCTTGCCGTCGGCCTTTTTCACGTTCGTCGCCACGCGCAGCAGGTCGCCCTGCTCGTTCATCTTCTGAAAGATCGTGCACGACGCCCCGATCAGGTCGCGGACGTCGTCGACTACGGGCGCTCGCTTCAAGAAATCGGTGAGCGGTTCGACGGGCGCGACGCCGAGCGTGAGCCGCGGCAGCTTCACGGCCTGAGCCTGCTTGGTGAACTGGTTTTCGGCCTGCCACTCGACCACCTGATCGACCGCGAGGCCGGCGCCGCCGCCGTCCTGCAACACCCGCTTCGCGACGGCGAATCCCGAGCCGAGCTCGTGCTGAACCGTGGCCGCGTGCGCGTCGATCATATGATTGACGCCCTGCAACACGGCGCCGAGGCTGGAGTTGGTCATCCCATCCATCTGTTCGGCGACCTCTCCCTGCATGCCGCCGCCGAGATAGAGGGCGATGAGCGTGAGTGCGACGACGGGCATGGCGACGAGCGCGACGCCCATCGCGAGCAGTTTGGACCTGATGGAACGGAAACGCAGAATCGACATGAATTTCTCCCCCACGGCTCAATCCCCGAGCCGGTCGAAAGACCCACAAAGCGAACCCTTGATATCGAAAAAAGAACGACCACGCGCCCGGCGGTGGTCTTTTTCTTGGACTCGAAAATTTTCGATCGAACTCGTTGCTCATGACAGGATTCGGCAGTGCACCACAGGTCCTTCATAAAAATCGTCATTCTTTGCGAACGGCTCGTTCTCGAAAAACCTTCTATCTCCTCCAAATAACTCCCCCGGATCGCGAAAACGTGCTAATTTCTCTTCCGCATGGCAAGGCAGGATAATCCTCTCTTCATCATCGGCGCGACGGGCTACACGGGCCGCGAGGTCGTTCGCGCGGCGCGGGACGCGGACATCGAGGCGGTCGCGCATGTTCGCCCGGACTCTCCGCGCCTCGCTGAATGGACGAGCCGTTTCGCGGGGATCGGCGCGCGTGTCGATACGACGCCGTGGAACCTGGGACCCCTCGCGGACGCCTTTCGGCGGGAGAAACCGGTCGCGATCGTCATCGCCATCGGCACGACCCGCGACCGCGCCAATCGCGTCGCCCGCGCCGGCGGCGATGCCGGGGGGCAGAGTTACACTGCGGTGGATTTTGGTCTGACGAAGATGGTCGCGGACGCGGCGGTCGCATCCGGCCGGCGTCCGCGGCTCGTGTATCTCTCCGCGATCGGTACGACCGCGAGGTCGACGTCGCCCTACGGACGGGCGCGCTGGATGGCGGAGGAGGCTGTGCGCGGGTCGGGTCTGCCGTTCACCATTGTGCGCCCGGCGTTCATCAGCGGCGCGGACCGCGACGAGCCACGTCCCGCCGAGCGCGTCGCCGCGGCATTCTTCGATACGATCTCGACCACGGCGGGAGCAATCGGATTCCGCAACTTCGCGCGGCGCTGGCGAACGATCGACGGAGGGCAGCTCGGCCGCGCCCTCGTTCGCGTGGCGATGGACCCCCTGTTCGAAAACCGGATCGTGGAATCCGAGGATCTGACCGAAAAGCTGCCCGTGACGCTCTGACCAGTTCGGCCATTCGGTCATTTTTCACGAGCCGGGTGTTGCCCTTATTTGCGGCTGTCGCTAAACTCCCGAGGCTGTTGATTCGATATGAATAAGGATCGGGGCCGGAAAGGGACGACCACCCTCATGGGTCTTCGCGAGGATCTACGCGGCAGGAATTTTCTGGATACGCCGTTTGGACACAGCGTCCTGCGGTTTCGGCGCGTCTTTATCGTATCCAGCCAGATATTTCTTATCATTTTCGGCTATTTTCTCGCGTTTTCACTGCGTTTCGACGCGTCCGAATCCGACTACGCGGGACGCCTCTTCTGGCGCAGCGCGCCGTGGATCATCCTCATCAAGATCGCGGTGTTCTACTACTTCGACCTGTATCGGGGGTGGTGGCGCTACGTCGGCATGGACGACCTGACCGACATCATCCGCGCCAGCACGGTCTCGACGCTCGCCTTCATCGTCGTCGCGGTCTTTTTCTTCCCGGGCTTTCCTCGTTCGATCTTCATGATCGACTGGTTCATCACGATCACTTTCATCGGCGGCATCCGATTCTCCCTGCGCGCCTTCCGCGAGAAGCTGCTCAACGAACGCACGCCCGTGGGCTCCAACGTGCTGATCTACGGCAGCCGCCAGATCGGCGTCGAGCTGCTCAAGGAGATCCGCAACAACGAAGCCCTGCGCCTGAACGTCATCGGATTCATCGACGACTTCGCGCCGAAGAAGGGTTTCAAGATCCACGGCGTGTCGATCCTCGGCGGCCGCGAGGAAATCCCGCGCATTCTCGAGCGACACAAGGTGGACGAGATCATCATCACTTCGCCGGCGCTCAAGCCCAAGGAACTCAAGGACCTCATCAGCCGGTTCCGCGAGACCAACGTGCGCTTCAAGATCGTTCCGCCCATGGCGGACATTCTCAACGAGCGTGTCTCGGTCAAACAGCTTCGCGAGGTGTCGGTCGAAGACCTGCTCGGACGCAAGACCGTGCGTCTCGACCAGGACCTGATCCGCTCGCAACTCGAAGGACGCACGATCCTCATCACCGGAGCGGGCGGCTCGATCGGAAGCGAGCTGTGCCGTCAGATCGCGGGCGTCGATCCCGACACGATCGTGCTGTTCGAGCGTAACGAAAACGCGCTGTTCATGATCCAATGGGAACTCGTCCAACATTTTCCGCATGTGCGGACGCTGCCGATCATCGGCGACATTCTCGACCGCGCGAAGTTGCTGGCGGTGATGGCCGAGCACCGTCCGCAGGTCGTGTTCCACGCCGCGGCTTATAAGCACGTGCCGATGATGGAGCTGCACCCCATCGAGGCCCTGCGCAACAATGTCGAGGGCACGCTCAACGTCGCCCTCGCGGCGATCGAGCGCGATGTCGAGCGATTCGTCTTCATCTCCACCGACAAGGCCGTGCGCCCGACCAACGTCATGGGCATGACCAAGCGGATCGGCGAGATGATCCTTCAGTCGCTCGCGCAGAAAAAGCCGGCGACGAAATTCATCGCGGTGCGTTTCGGCAACGTGATGGGGTCGTCGGGCTCGGTGATTCCGCTGGTCCACCGGCAGATTTCCGAAGGCGGGCCGGTCACGGTGACGCACCCCAAGGCGCAACGGTACTTCATGACGGTGACCGAGGCGACGCAGCTCGTGATGCAGGCCGCGGCGATGGGACAGGGCGGCGAGATCTTCGTGCTCGAAATGGGCGAGCAGATCAACATTCTGGAACTCGCGCGCAACCTGATCCGCCTGTCGGGGCTCGACGCGGACAAGGACATCGAAATCAAGTTCGTGGGGCTTCGCCCGGGCGAAAAGCTCTCGGAAGAGCTGTTCACCGGCAAGGAAAAGATGGAGCGCACAGCGCACGACAAGATCTACGCCGAACCCTCGGCGCAGCTCGGCGTGACGCGTGATTTCGATCAACGGGTCCGGCGGCTGATCGAGCTGTCCGGCGAGGAACGCGTGGACGAGACGATTGTTTTGATGCGAGAATTGACGCGTCAGGGGATGTCCGAAACGGCGACGGACGAACATCCCCCGGCGGTTCTGCACACTCCGCGGAGAGACGGATGAAATCGGGAATGCGCATGGGGGCATGGAGCCGGGTCGCCGTCGTCGTTCTCGCGATCTTCGTGGTCGCCGGGCCTGCACTGGCGCAGGACGAGGATGAAGAAGAAGGCGCGGCGCCGGCGACAACCGAAGTCGAACCCGTCGCGCCGTCGGGTCCGCAGGTGCAGGATGCGAAGCCCAAGGTCAACAACCTGCCGCAGAACTTCAAGGGCATGTCGGGTCTGTTCTTCACGACGTCGTCGCGCACGCTCGACCCCGGCACCGTCGAGGTCGGCACGGCGTACCTGCAACAGTCCAATCCCGATCCCGATTACACGCGCACCGAATACGTCTTCAACGCGGGTGTCGGCATTCCCGGCAACTTCGAGTTCGGCCTGCACGTCCCCTATGTCGAATCCAACCTGACCGTCGGCGAGCACATCGACGAATTCGGCCGGCGCGAGCGGACATTCGGCCAGGAGAACCACGCGGGGATGGGCAGCGTCGAAGGCATGTTCAAGTGGGGCTACGCGCATCCGTCGCTCTTTCTGCCGCCGCTGGCCATCGGCCTCGGCGGAATCGCGCCGGGCATCGCTTACGACGACGGCGTCTCCGACGTGAAGAGCTGGGGCGCGCGCGTGCTCGTCGCGACCGGCGTCGAGATCAACGACCTGTTTTTCACCGAGTACGCCTTCGCGATCATGGCCGACGGACAGCTCGTGCTGCGCGACCTGGGCGTGAGCGGACGCGACTACGAGGAAAAGAGCGGCGAGGTCCACCTCGGGATGGTCTTCCCGCTGCATCCGCGCAACTTCGTCACCCTCATCGTCGAGTACGACGGCGTTTTGATGCGCGGAACCACGAACGAAGAAGACCGCAACGGCATCGTCGGCGCGCTGCGTTTCACGACGCATCACATCAACGTCACGGCGGGCGCGGAACAGGTTTATCTCGAGGCGCGGGACATGGACGACGAGACGCGTTTCTTCGCGAACCTCAGCTACAAGCTCGGCAAGCCGTATCCGCTGTTCCCGTAAGCGGATTCATCCGGTTCGTCAGAGAACGATTCCCGAAACAACGTCGATCACCGGCTTTTCCGACGCGGCCGATTTGAGGGCATGCGCGAATTCGAATGCATCGAACGCGCCCTTGAACCGCGCGGTGGGATTCGACGCCACGAAACGCAGGTCGAACGAACGCACGACGCCGATCGACGCGCACGCGCCCCGCAGCGCGCGCCACTCGCGCTCCTCGCAAAACACCTTCGTCGCGTCGTTGAGCAGCACGCGCCGCCCGCGCGCGATCCGGGCCAGATCCGCCGCCGCCTCGCCCAGCAGCGGCCCCCGCACCCGCACCCATCCGTCGGTAAAAACAATCGACGCACCCGGCACTCCGCCCGGCGTCTCGATGCCCGCCGCATCGTCGTCGGGCTCGGCGGCGCGCGGCAGGCTGAGCAACTCCACCCAGTAGCGAATCGCGGCGGTCACCTCGCCGGTCGTTGTTCCCAAATCGCCCGATACGATGAGCGCCAGCGGCGCTTCGTCGCGCATCGCCATCTGCGTGCGCCGCGAAAACGCGCCGTCCACCAACCCGATGCGCGCGCCCAGGCGCCGCATCCGGTCGCACACCTCGGCGCAACGCGCGTTGGTTTCGGGGCCGAGAATCTCGACGTTCGCGGCGCGCCGCGCGCGGGCGATCTCAAGTGCGCCGATCGGCGTGACGAAGCCCGTGGGTGCGACGGGCTCCAGCGCGTCGCCCGCGTCGTCCAGCATCCGACGCGTGAGACAGACGAGGTTGCCGGCAAAGACCTCGACCGGCGGCTTTTCGGTGCCGAGGATCGCGTCGCGGCCCTCTCCGTCGTGGCCGATCGTCGTCACGCCCACGGCGGTGTCGCGTGTCGCCAGCATGCGATTCACCGCGTTCATCGCGGTCGTCTTGCCGGCGTTCTTGCCGGACCCCACAAAAAAGAAGGGGCCCGATACGCTCGCGAGCGCGCCCTCCAGCGCACGGCGCACCGCCTCGCTCATCGTCCACGTTTCCGACATCACGGCATTGTCGGCGCGCGTCCCGGCGCTGTCCAGTCGGATTCGATGCGCGCGAGGCACATGCGCTCGCCGCGCCCGTCGAGACGCAGCCCCATGTCGGCGAGGCGCTCGGCGAGTTGCGGCGTCCGCAGCATCGGCAATTCGCGAGGCGCGCAGCGCCACTTGGCGATGAGGGCGAGCGCCGTACCCGACGCGTAGCCGTTTTCGAACTCGGCGACGCGCTCCGGCGTCGGCGCCAGCGGCGTGAAGCGCGAGAGGGTGGTGAACGGCGTGGAATCGAGCTCGAGTTCCGCGAGGAAACGCCCCATGCCGTTCGCGATCGCCGTCCCCGCGCACGCTTCGTCGCCCGTGTTCGCGAGCAGCGACGCGATCGCCGCGCGGGTCGGCGCGGCGTCTTCGATGCGAAAACGCGCGTGCGTACGAACCTCGTACTGCGCGAGAAATTCATACGCGAATCCCCGCGCGAGATCGGCGTCGGAGCGCGTGCAGACTTCGGTGAACGAGCGCCCGACGGTCTCGGCGTTCGGGTCCTCGAACATGCCGTTGAAGACGCCGCGCAGCTGCCGCCGCCCGAGTCCGAGCCGCCACGAGGCATCCGCCGTCGGCCCGCACGACGCGCGCACGAATTCGGGCGCCTGCTCGCCGCGATCCAGCGCGAGCGTTTCGCACGCCAGCGCGCGCCACTCCGAAGGCAGCCGTTCGATCTGACCGGCGATTTCGCGCCACGTCTCCTCACGGTCGCCGCGAAGTTCGAGCGCGTTCCCCCACGCGAAGGGCGCGTTTTGCTCCACGATCGGGCGCATGTTGTCGCCGCGCAGCTCCCACATCCATGCGCCGGGAATTCCATTTCGCCATTGCGTCGCGACCGACGCGACGGTTTGCGGCACGCGCGCATCGAACGCGCCGGCGACGATCAGCGGTATCAACGCGCATGCGGCCAGACGCGGCCGCGATGCGAACGTCCACGCGGCGAGGGCCATGGCCGTGGGGAAAAGCGGCGTCACGTAGCGATATCGATAGACGGCAAGCGCGTACGGTTCGACCGCAAAGCTCGAGAGCACGTTGGCGGTGAAGAAGGCCGCGATGTGGAGCACGAGGGCGCGCAGCACCCAAGGACCGGCGCGGTCGGCGAATCGCCGCCGCGGGCGCAGGGTCTCGGACGCCGCGAGCAGGAGCGACACGCAAACCACCGAGACGGCGAGCCAGGTCGCCGCGCGTCCATGATATTGCAACGCCTCCGGGACGACCTCGACGAACGCACGCGCGCGGGCGAGCAGATCGGGGTGTTCGGCTTCGAGGTTGAGCGAGCGGTACATCGCGTGCTGGTAGAGCCAGTGCGGGCTATAGGTCGCTACGAAAGCGGGCACGGCGGCGAGGAACGGCCGAATCGCCGCGCGACGCCATCGCCAGATGGTGAGCAGCGCGAGCGGCGCGGCAACGAGCAGGCTCTGCAGGCAAAAGAAACTCGCGAATCCCGCGAGCGCGCCCAGCAGCGCGAATCGACCCGGCGAGGGCTCCGCGTCGTCCGCACCGGCGAAGACGAGCAGCATCGCGCCGATCCATGCGATGCTCTCCATGTGGTTTGCCCACGCGAGATGCTGCATTTGCACGAGCGCAGGCGGCGCAAACAGCCACCACGCCGCGAAGAACGCGGCCGCGCGCGGCCCGAAGGCTCGGCGCACGAGCGCGATCCACAGCGCGGTTCCCGCCGCGGCGAAGAGAAGCCCGAGCGCCTTGACCCACAGGATCGACGAACCGCCGAGCGCGAAACCCGGCGCGAGCACAAGCCCGTAGATGAATGTGCCGTGCGTGTGATGGGCATATTGATAGTGCCACGCGGGCAGGGCGAGGCCCTCGACGAGCGCGCGGGCGAGGTTGCCGCTCATGGCCTCTTCGTGGTTCCAGATATGCAGACCGGTGTCGGGCGCGGACAGGAAGACGAGCAGATGCCAGACGCACCACGCCGCCCCGTAGATCGTCCACGCGCGGCGTTCGGTCATCGTCGGCATCTTCACCGCGTCATGATCGAGAAACGCGCGGCGACGCGCAACCGACCTTCGTGAACCGGCACGCAAAATCGTCGCGATCCCCTTTTGAACCCGCGCGCGCCTGGGGTATGGTATCGCCTCGCTTTCCCGGAGCCGGTTTCATGGATCGACCGCGCGCGTTGTTCGCCGCAGCCCTGATGATCTTTTTCTTCGGCGCGTTCGCCGGCGCCGACGAGGACGTTCCGTCTTCGCCGCCGTCGTTCACCGCCGACGAGCGCGCGAAACTCGACGCGGGCGATCCCGTTATGCGCGAGGAACGGTTCAACGACGCCAAGGGCCAGCGCGCGGGCAAGGCCATCGCCTACATCCGCGTGAACGCACCGCCGACGAAGATCTGGGATGTGATTCTGGACTTCGATCGCTACGCCGAATTTTACCCCAACCTCGGCGAGTCGGTGCTCACGAGCCACACCGGCCATGAATACCATGTGAAGTTTCTGCTCAACGTGCTGGGGCTGCTCAAACTGCGCTACCACGTCATCCACACGTACACGCCGGAACGCGGCGCAATGACGTGGAAGATGGATCAGACGAAGAAGAACGATTTCCAGGAGACGACGGGCTTCTGGAAGATCTGGCCCGACGAGGGCGGCCGGTCGCTCGTGTGTTACTCCGTCTATATCGAGGCGGGGCGCGGCGTGCCGAAGTTCGCCGAGGACTTCGCGGACAAGCTCGGCCTCACGACGTGGGGCCTGAAAAAGGTCGTCGTCAGCCTGAAGAAGCGCGTGGAACTCGGCGCGGCGTTCAAGGGCGACGGCGATCACCCCGAGGGGGCCAACATCGCCGAGCCGACGCCGTAGTCACGGCGCTCGTGCATCACCACGGCGTCAGCAGGCACCGCGCGTAGCGGGGTGTTTCGGTGCTGCCGAAGGTCACCATCGCATCGCCGAAGAAGATGTACCCCATTAGTCCGTAACCCTCGAGCTGCGACGTGGACCAGAAGCTCCCGCAGACGTGGTCGAGCTCCGACGGAGCAAAGCAACCGCCCACGGGCCCTTCTTCCTCCCAACAGCCGTCACAGTCGAGGCTCTCGCATTCATCCGACAGGCAATCGGCGGCGATCTGACATGAGCCGCCCGTTTCGGTCGCCGGGCAGCCGCGGATCAACGTGCGAAGCTCGCCGATGTTGGGAAGCCGCCACAGGTCGCCGCCGCCGAGTTCGAGGCTGTCGCAATACGCCACGGCATCATCCCACGTGAGCTCCTCGGGCGAGCGCCCGACCTGCCACGTGAAGCCCGTCGCGGGATCGATCCACGTGTCGCCCTTGTCCTCTTCCTTATCGTCGTCTCCCGCGCACGCGCACGCCGCGCACATCGCCACGCAACCGAACATCACCGCAATTCGGATGAGTCGCATCGCCATACTCCGACGGAAATTCCGGAAGGACACATCTTACTCCCTCTCGCGAGGCGCGCCAATGAATTTTGGTGTCTTTTCGGCGGCGCGACGTTTGGGATACCCTGTGATGTCCTCAAAACCCGGAGCCCCACGATGAACCAGCCGATTTCGGTGCGCGAACTCGATTTTTCTCCCAAGCCCGGCAAGACCTACTGGAACTGCGAGCGCGAGTGGCGCGAGGAGTTCATCTACTTCCTCATGGTCGACCGTTTTCACGACGGCAAAACCCGCAAGACGCACTCCGGCGCGGCGCGCGCGAAGGGCTACGGCGATGCGGCGCGTTTGCGCCGGTTCTGCGGCGGCACGCTGCGCGGCATCACGCAAAAACTCGACTACATCAACGGCCTGGGATGCACGGCGGTGTGGTTGTCGCCGATCTTCGAGAACGACGGCGCGCCCGACCCGGCGGGCGGCTCGTATCACGGTTACGCGATCCGCAACTACCTGAACATCGATCCGCGCTTCGGCACGAAAGACGACCTGTGCGAGCTGGTGGAAGAAGCGCACCGGCGCGGCATGCGCGTGTTCCTCGACGCGGTCGCCAACCACGCCGGCGACGTCTGGCGCTACCCGGGCGACTACCCCTACTTCTACAGCTCGGACCACCGGCAGTTTCCGCTCGAAGGCTTTCGGCATCCGCCCGATCCCGGGAGCGGTTTCCCCGGCTATCCGCTGCCCGTCGAGCTGCAGAACCCCGATTACTACCACCGGCGCGGCCAGATTCGCGATGACGGGTGGGACCGTTACCCCGAGACGCAATGGGGCGATTTCTTCACGCTCAAGGGCTTCAACAACGACGAGGACCCGGCGGGCATCGAGCTTCAGAAGGTCATCATCGACTGCCACAAATACTGGGTGCGCGAGGCGGACATCGACGGCTATCGCATGGACGCCGTGAAGCACATGGGCGAGACGGCCATCGCCAGGTTCTGCCAGGGGATTCGCGAATACGCCTACGCGCTCGGCAAGCGCGAGTTCATGCTCTTCGGCGAGCTCGTGGGCGGCGACGAGGTGATCCACCGCTACACCGGGCCCAACACCGCCGGGCAACTGGGCGACAAGACGGTGTATTACGGCCTGTCGAGCGTGCTCGATTTTCCGCTCTACTGGACGCTGCCGTCGGTGCTCAAGGGCTTCGAAGCGCCGTCGCGGCTCGGCGCGCGCTACGACGCCCTGCGCGGCCACGCCCTCAGCCGCGGCGAGCTCGGCCGTTACCTCGTCACATTCGTCGATAACCACGATCAGATCGGTCAGAACTACAAGCGAAGGTTTGCCGCCGGCGCGACCGACGAGCAGGTCATCGCCGGGCTCGGCTGGCTGCTGTGCGCGCTGGGCACGCCGTGCGTGTATTACGGAACCGAGCAGGGGCTCGAAGGCGAGGGCCACGGCGACGAGTTCATCCGCGAGGCGCTCTTCGATCCCGACGATCCCGCGCGCGACATCCTCAATCCCGATTGCCGCATCTACCGCGAAACCGCCGCGATCGCGCGCGTGAACCGCGAGAACCCCGCGCTGCGCTTCGGTCGCATGTATATGCGCGACGTGTCGGCGGACGGCCTCGATTTTCGCCCGCCCGACCGCCAGCCGTGCACGCTGGCGTTCTCGCGCGTGCTGGCCGACCGCGAGGTCGTCGTCGCGTACAACACCTCGACCACCGAGACGCACGAGGACTTCGTGATCGTCGATTCGGCGATGCACGCGCCGGGTTCGACGATGCGTTATCTGTACGGCGGCACGGGGACGGTCGAGGTGCACAGACACCGCGACCACCCGGTGAACGACTCGCGGTTCGTGCGAATTCCGCTCGCGCCGATGCAGTTCGTGATTGTGGGGTGAGGTGCGAAACCGGGTATTCTGTCCCCCTCTGAAGGCGAGACAAATGAATGTGGGTAGTATCGAGCCGCCGCGTCCGACGCGCCGGGCCGTCAGAGCCCAGGGCGCGTCCGGCAGGCGGCGTTCGCCCACGGGAGGTGTTCTTTGCCGAGACCGAGCAAGTTTACCGATGTGCGGAAGTACGAGATCGCGATGGAGCTGATGTCCGGCAAGTCCTCGCCTGGGGGAGGTTTGCCGAAAGTGGGAGATCAGCTCGACTTACGCCTGCACGTTGA
>JADLEX010000096.1 GCA_020845895.1 Deltaproteobacteria bacterium
CCTCACGCGTCCGTTACGTCCGGAAAGCGATATGATCCGCGATCTGAACAGCGACGACCTCGAGGCCCTCGGGGTCGATCTGGTGTGCGTATGTTCCGACCGCGACATTTATGTCGTGCCGGCCGATCGTATGGCGCACCCCGCCGCGCGCAACCTGACTGTCCGCGGCGTTTCTCACTCGCAGCACCTGATTTCGACCCGGGTGTTTCGCCTCGTCGCGCGGACGCTTGATGAAGCCGACGGCGAATCCGACGCCGAGCGCATCACTCGAACACGGCGATCGAAGCGCCCTCGCTCGCGGACGGCCAGTTCCGAACTGCCATCGTTCGCCCGTTGAACTCCATTTCGATCGAGCGATCCGTCTCGGTATTGACGAACAGGTCGAATCCCGCGAGGAACGGAAAGCCAGAGAACAGCCCGCCCGCGGGTTCGGCGTCGGTCTCCCCATTGTCGTTGGCGTCGAAATAGAAGATCGCGATCGCCGTTCTTTCGGCGGGTGTGATTTCCTCGGTGGAGAGTTCGTATCCATCCACGAACAGCGTGTCGCGCCCGGCCACGGTGGCCTGATTCGGGGTGAAGGTGATGAAGACGGCCCGATCGTCGGCGAATTCGATCTGACTGATGATCTGCCCGGCGAGCGAATCCGGGTCGGGGAACGTGCGCAGGTACACGAGATCGTTCGAGCGCGCGAAGGGCTCGCGATAGTAGTGGATCGGGTATTGATCCACGCCGGCCGGCTCGACCAGAAACTCGTAGTACGTGTCCGGTTGCGCGTCGAAGGGACCCCAGTAACCGAGGTCGTCGGACGTGAACTCGGCGACGGGATCATCCGTTTGCCGCAGGCCCGTCGCGGGATCGACGGACCACACCTTGATCGGCGTGAGTGCCCCGGGGATGTTTTCGCCGAGCGTCACCACGCGTCCCCACGCAATCGGGTCGTCCTCGGGTTCGATGTCGGTCGTCGCGGGTTCATCGCCGTCGTGAAAGAAACTGAACATCGCTTCGAAGGACTCCTTCGACGCGGCTGTCTGCATGTGGTCCTGATCCTCGAGTTCCACGTTCGTCGCGCCGGGAATCGTCCCCACGCCCGCGATCAGATCTCCCGCCGAAGAGATCGTGATCGTCGGCACGCCACCCGGCGGCGAGACCCATCCGCCCGCCGCGACGTGCGCGTAGTGGGCGACCTTGGCCGCCCGCGCCGGTGCCGACAGATACTGAATGCCGACGCCACCGCCGCGCGAGTGCCCCGCCAGATCCACCTGCGTCGCCCCGGTTTCGGCGAGCACGGCGTCGATCAGCGCATCGAGATTCGCGACGTCGGAGAGGCCGAGGCCGAGCGTGTTGTAGTCGAAGGCACTCATGCGATCGAGGCAGTGGCCGTTCGTGGCGAAGCGCATCGTGTGATTCGCCCAGGTGTCGCCCGCCGCGAGAAAACCATGGACGAAAACGATGGGGCGCAGCGATTCGTCGCACGCAGGTCCGGAATCGTCATCCGCATCGTCATCGGCGTCGTCATCGGCATCATCGTCGGCGTCGTCGTCGCTCATGTCGTCATCCGAGTCATCGTCGTCGACCGGTTCCGTGTCGTAAC
Source organism: Deltaproteobacteria bacterium (assembly GCA_020845895.1). Taxonomy (NCBI): domain Bacteria; kingdom Pseudomonadati; phylum Myxococcota; class Myxococcia; species Deltaproteobacteria bacterium. The sequence goes on from JADLEX010000096.1 coordinate 1,592, forward strand.
TCGCATCATCGTCATCGTCGTCCCCGCACCCGGCCGCGACGACGAGCGTCATGACGATCGCGAGAAGCATGGCGAACAGCGAGAAGGGGCCTCGGATCATCGGTCACCTCACGGCATTCATCGCGAAATCAATTGAACGGCTCCGTCGTGGCATTGACGACAAGCACAAACGAGATCGTCGCGCCGAAATCCGCCGGCGCGGACTCGGGGCTGACGCAATGGGAAAATTCCTCGTCGCGATTCGTGAAGAAGTACTCGACGAACTCGCGCACCTCTGGCGAGACCACGACATCCTGCTCGTCCGCCGATCCCGGTTCGAGGTCGATCGTCGCGCCGTTCACCGGGGGAAACTGCGTGCCGTAAAAGGTCAGCATCGCGATGACAGCCTCGGAGTCCCCGCTCCACGATGCGTCGGAGTAGCTCGCGCGCATGCTGTGCAGGCTGATATCGGTGAGATCGACGTCCGCCGGCCCGATCCCCGCGTCGGCCAGCAACGCGTTCATCGTCGTCGCCGCGCAGGCCGCGCCCTCCGGCGGACTCGCCTTCGCACCGCCGCCCGCGCCGACCTCGATCGAATCGAGTTCGAGACGCACGGTTTTCGTCGTGGAAGCGGCCTCGTCGTCATCGTCATCATCGTCGCCGCACGACGCCGACGTCAGCGCGAGCGCGAAAAACAGGGAGCCGATCATCCAGGTCACGAACCATCGCATCCGCATGCACGACACCTTTCCATTCGCCCGAGAAACGAACATCGACATTCTAGCCGCATTTCAATCCATCGTCAGGACGAGCTTGCCCGTCGTCGTGCCCGATTCGATCGCCGCGTGCGCCTCGGCGACACGGTCGATGGGGAACGCGCGCACCGGCGCGAGGGCAATCTTTCCCTCGGCTTCCCACTCCATCATGCGCGCGATCGCCTCGATCAGGATCGCTTTGCGCTCGAACAGGTAGCTCAGGTTGAAGGCGAGCACGCTCTTGTTGTCCATCGTCAAGTCCATTGGATTGAAACGCGGGATCTTGACGAAATCCTTGACGAGCCCCGGCCATTCGCGCCACGTCACGCGTCCGCCCTGCCGAGGCATCATGCCGGAGAAACCATACACGACAAGCTTGCCCGCCGACGCGAGATGGCGGTAGCTGTCTTTCAGTGTCGCGGGACCGTTGGCGTCGGCGATGACGTCGAACCCGCCGGGGGCGATGCGTTTCGCCGCGGCCCACAGGTCCTCGCGCGACTTGTCGATCACCTCGTCGCAGCCGTTCGCGCGGGCGACGTCGATCTTGGTCGAACTCCCAACAACGCCGACCGTGCGGCACCCGGCGATGCGCGCGAGCTGCGTCATGGCAAGTCCCACGCCGCCCGCGGCCGAATGGATGAGGATCGACGCGCCCGGCCGGGGATGCGCGAGTTCATACAGCGCGTAGTACGCCGTCAGATACACGGTGGGGAATCCCGCCGCCTGCTCCACGGTCCAGCGTGCGGGCACCGGGAAGACCTGATCTTCAGGCAGGACGACCTTCGAGGCGTAGCCGCCGAAGAGCGTGCCCGCGAAGACCGCGTCGCCGGTCTTCAGGCGCGTCACGCCCTCGCCCACCGCGCTCACGACGCCCGCGACCTCGAAACCCGGTGTCACGGGCCAACCGACGAGTTCCTTCTGCGACTTGTAGAACCCCATGCGAATCACGACGTCGGCGTAGTTGATGCCAGCCGCGCGCACATCGATCGCGACCTCGCCGCGCTTCGGCGGCGCGGGATCGGGGAGCGTTTCGACGCGAAGCGACTCGTAACCGCCGGGCCGATGAATGACGACAGCACGCATGGTTAGAGGAAGTAATCGGGCAGCAGGTCGGCGCCCGGAACATACGCGTAGGTGTCGAAGTCGGTGACGCCCGCTTCGCGCAGAACGTCCTCGTCGATGAGGAAGTGTCCCGTGCATTCGCGCGCGGTGCGCGTCACAACGGCGTGCGCGGCATCGGCCATGATCTCGGGCTTGCGTGAACGCGACATCGTTTCCTCGCCGCCCAGCAGGTTTTGCACCGCCGCGGTGGCGATGATCGTGCGCGGCCACAGGGCGTTGACCGCCACGCCCTGCTCGCGAAACTCCTCGGCCATGCCGAGCACGCACATGCTCATGCCGTATTTCGCCATGGTGTACGCGGTGTGGGGCGCGAACCAACGCGGCTCCATCGAGAGCGGCGGTGAAATATTAAGGATATGCGGATTCTCCGCCTTCAGCAGATACGGCAGGCACGCCTGCGAGCACGCAAAGGTGCCGCGCGTGTTGATCTGATGCATCAGGTCGTAGCGTTTCATCGGCGTTTCGAGCGTCCCGGTGAGCTGTATCGCGCTCGCGTTGTTGATGAGGATATCGATGCCGCCGAAACGCTCGACCGCGGCGGCGACGGCCGCGGCGATCTGTTCCTCAAAACGTACATCCACCATGCACGCCAGCGCATGACCGCCCGCGTCTTCGATCTGCGTCGCGGCGGTGTGGATGGTCCCCGGCAGCTTGGCGTGCGGCTCGCTCGTCTTGGCGGCGATGACGATGTTCGCCCCGTCGCGCGCGGCTCGCAGCGCGATGGCGAGGCCGATGCCGCGACTCGCGCCCGTGATGAAAATGGTCTTGTTTCGAAGCGTCTCCATGACTCCCCCGGGCGATCGGATTGATGCTGGTGTCGAAACTTAATCACGGATCGGCGCGAACGCAACGCCGACGTGGCGGATTTTCGCTTTACACACCCCGTTCGCTTTGCTAATCACAGTTCAGGGGGTACCCATGACCAAGAATGACAAGGCGCAGGCGCGCAAGCGCCAGGAACGGGCCATGAAAAAACGCGGCAAGGATGTCGTCCGGCATCGCACGCGAAGCTCGACGATCCTTTCCGAGAATACGATCCAGCATCAGATGCTGGGGGAATTCGGCAGCGTCGAGAACTTCATCCGCAACATGCGCCGCCTGGGCGAGCTGTTCCGCGAGGACGAGAGCCTCAAGACGCTGCGATTCGACGCGGCGGCGATCTACGCCAAGCTCGATCTCGCCGAAGCGAAGACCAACGCGGCGCTTCGCGACTTCTACAGCAACGACGACTTCACGTATTTCGCGGAGGAATTCGAGGAGTTCTGGAAGGAGCGACGCGGCGAGATTCTGCCCGACCTCGTGAACGACGAACGCGCAAACGAGATCGAGCGCATTTTCAAGGTGCTCATGCAAAAGAAGAAGGGTTTCAAGAAAGACTACCGCGCGGTGCTCGCGGGGCATTTGCTGATCCAGTCGCACCAGCTCGCGCGCAACGAGACGCCGATCGCCGAGAACAACCTGTGGGAAATGATGTTCAACGCGACGATCAAGGAAAACAAGGTCGAGCTTCCCGAACCGCGACCCGAGGAACCGAAAGAAGCCGAAACCGAGGCGGATGCCGTCGCGCCGGTCGACGCCGCGCCCGATGCGTCCGAACCCCCGGCCGCGGACTGATCGCGCCGCCGTTCATGGGCCAGCATCGATCCCACTACCGCGTCATCTTCGGCGACACCGACGGCATGGGGATCGTCTACAATGCGAACTACCTGCGTCTGTTCGAGATGGCGCGTACCGAGTGGTTCCGCGAGCTGTTCATTCTTCCCCTTCAGATGATCGAGCGCGACCTGTACACGATCGTCGTCAAGGCGTTCGTCGCCTACCACGCGCCCGCGCGCTACGACGATGTGCTGGCCATCGACGCCTGGATTCCCGCATCCAAGGTACAGCGCGCGTCGTTCCGGTTCGAATACCGCGTCACGAACACGGTTGATGATCGCCTCGTGGCGACGGGTTACACGGTGCACGCGCTCACCAGCCGCGAGGGCAAGCTCAAACGAATGCCGACCGAGTTTTACGAGGATGTGCTGCGGCTCGCGGTCGATCGCCCGGTGCTCGACGAAGGGCACCGCTGACGACGGGTCAGAGGCGCAGGTCGAACCGACACCGCGCTCCCGCGAGCACACTGTAGATGGTGAGGTCGAGGCTCTCTTCGCCGGAATCTCCCGTCCCCGCGGACTCCTCGCCCGTCGAGACGAGATCGACCGTCGAGATCATGCCGTAACCCAGAAGGCCAAACGAAAAATCGGGCGAGATCTTCCAGTCGTAACCCGCGCCGACGAGGAAGCGCAGGTTGCGCATCTGCCGGTCGGTTTCGAAGGTGCGCGACGCGATCTTGCGGTCATCGCGGTCGCGGATGTCGAGCTCGGTCCCCCCATTCGCATTGAAGGACGTCGCCGCCAGGAGATAAACGCGGCGGCTTGCGTCGCCGACGAGTTCGTAGGTCGCCTGCACGCCGAGTTCCATGAACGACATGGTTCCCGACGCGGTCTCGCCGCCGGGCAGATCGAGATTCACCCATTGAACCGGAAACCCGAATCGGAGCCCCATCGTCCAGGGCGTACGGGCATATCCGAACGTCGCCGCCGGCATCAGCAACACGTTGTACGAGCCGGTGTGGACATCGCGCGTGTCGAACGCATCGCCGGTGGACGACCATTCGCCCTTGTCGGTGACGAAAAGGCTGGCCGCGGCCTCGGGCGAGATGAAGACGGACCGCTCGATCGGCGCATCGGCGGCGGACGAACTGCCCGCGAAGCTGAACAGCATCAGGACCACCGCGAGGCGAGCGATCCTATTTGCCGAAGATCTTTTCGTTTTCCTTGGCGTCGTTGGCGATCTCTTGTTGCCAGTCGCGAGAGTTGGGGCGAGCATTCTTGAACTCCTCGAACCACACCTTCGCGAGTTCGCGTCGATCGACCCCTTCCGGCGCGACCTGCATGTCGAGCTGCGCCAGCGTCAGATCGAAATCGGAGTTGATCATCGTCTGCGGATCCATCCCAAATTCGGTCAGCGCCTGTTTCAGCTCTGCCGGGGGCACGCCGAAACGCCGCGCCAGATCGTGGATGTTCTGCAGCCGATACCCTCCATCCACGGTGATGCCGAGATGATACGCGCAGAACAGCTCGAACGGATCGATCCGGCCTTCCGCGTCGCGGATCGTCTCCGGGCGCCGCTGCTGGTGGCGTTGGCGCGGCTGGCCCTGGATCGGTCCGGAATTCGGCCCCGGCTTTTGCGGTTCGCGCCCGCCGAACTTGGCGAAAGGCTGCTGGCCGCTGTTCGGACCGCGCCGGAACCGCCCTTGTCCACCCTGCCCTCCCCGGTTCGGGCCCTGCGGTCCCTGACCGCCGCGCCCCCATCGAAGGTCCTGACGTCCGTCCTGTCCGCGTTGCTGCGGGGGATTCGGATTGCCTCGCGGGTTGGAACCCGGTCCGCCTCGCGCATTGTTGTTCGGGCCGCCCTGGGCGTTGTTGCTCTGGCCGCCGTGGGCGTTGTTGTTCGAACCGCTCCGCGCAGTGTTCTGCGGATTCTTATGATGATGCTTTCTGCGCGGCGGGTCGGACCGGAATCTGTCGTTGCTGTCGTCGTTCACTCACTCTCCCTCATCGGATGTTCGTCCGTTGATGACTGCGTCTCCGGGCGCACATGCGCCACGATCGGGCATCCCAAGCCGGTCCCAAACGGAACCGGCCTCGGCTTTACCCCCGAGTGGAATCGAACCACCGCACACGGCTTCGGAGGCCGCTGCTCTATCCACTGAGCTACGGGGGCTCACTTCGAATTGTTCATCGGTACCAACGTATCCTGTGACCCTTGGCCCCGGAATTCGTCTTCGGGGCGCCACGCTGCGCGAACGTCTCTCGTTTTCCACGTGCGAGACGAGGCCCACGGTCGGACGCCGTCGGCTCTTCGCGGCCGACTTCTGGAAGTCTGTGGACCCGATTCCGCGGACCGATCCGAAAGAGTTGCGTGCGCCGCTTTTACCGGCGCGCGTCCCGGGTCGTATCGACTCCGGGAGTCGTATCTCGGTCCCTCAGGGATATCATCGGCGGAATCGGGGTCGGTCTTGAACCGTCTCCGGTTTTCGTGACCGACATCCTCCGGCGTCATTCAGACCGGGTTGGATGGTAGCGGGATCGAACCGCCGGCCTCAGCCTTGCGAAGGCTGCGCTCTTCCAACTGAGCTAACCACCCGCTGGAGACGGCGCTATACCAAGTTTCCCCAGTCATTTCAAGGGCCGCGGCGTATCTCGCGGGAACATCCTCGCGAGACGTTCATCCCGTACGTGTTGTCACGAACGATCCGCGTTTGCGTTCGACGCACCCATCGAATAACATGCGGTCTTGATTCGCCGCCACCTGGAACGGCGGAATTTCATCGGCGGGGCACGTGAGCAAATCCGTTCTGATTGTCGATTACGAACGCCGGGATGCCGACGCGGTTTCCCGTTATCTGAACGAATACGGCTACCGGGCGGCGATCGTCACGCAGGGCGAGCATGTCGTGCGTGCGTTTCGCGAGGGCGACTTCGACCTCGTCCTCGTCAACCTGCTCATGCCGGACGTGAGCGGCGTCGAGATCTGCAAGCGCCTGAAAAGCTACGAACAGGGCATCCGCACGCCCGTCTATTTCCTGTCGCCGCTCGCCACCGGTCACAACATGGCGAACCGTCAGAACGGCGCCGAGGGAACGCTGACCAAGCCGATCAATCTCGGTCAGGTTCTCGAAATCGCGGAACGCCATCTGGGACCTGGTGATCCGGAGGTGACGGCCGACGCCAGGCGTTCGGCCACGCGTCGCGATGACGCGGCGAAGCGGAAGGACCAATCGACCGCCTCCGCCGCCGCCGAGCCCGCGTCGACGAAGTCCGCGCGCACCGTCGATTCGAAACCTGAATCCGGTCCCGGAGACGTGTCCAGCCAGAAGGAAGGTGCATCCCGCGCGAAGGAAGCGGAAATCGGCGTCCGGCGAAAAGCGGACGAAAAGCCGTCGGAGTCCGGACGGATCGAACGCACGGGCATGGGTCGGCTGATCGCCCAGCTCGGACGCGGGAAATCCACGGGGCGTCTCGAGATCGAGATCGAGGGCAAGCGGGTCGCGATCCGCTTCGATGCCGGATTCATCGTCGGGCTCGGTTCGGGAGACTTCGTCCCGTGGCTGGTTCGGCAGGGCAAACTTTCCGAGGCTGACGCCGACAAGGTGCGTGAGTTGCGTCAGCGCCGTCGCGGCGAGGTGATCGAGGTTCTCAAGTCCGAGAAAATGCTGGGCGGCGTCGAAGTGGACATGCTGCTCGATCGTTGGCGGATCCAGGCGCTCAAAGATGCCGTTTGCCTCAAGCTCGGGGACTACAAATTTTTTCCCGGCGAGGTGACGCGGACGATTCACGTCGATCCCCTCATCCTCGTCCATCACCACTTCAAGTCGTTGTACGCCGGATCGGCGCTCGCCTCCCAGGTCGAAACCGATCTGCGTGCCGCGAAACCCCTCTTCGCGACCGGCGATCCGATCAAGCGTCAGATCCCCACCGATCCCGATCTCGCGCTCGTCCTGCATGCCGCGGACGCGGGCGCGAGCCTCGCACAGATCCGGGAGTTGGTGCCGAACTCCCGCGACGCCGATGCCGCCGTATATGCCCTGTGGCTGACCGGCAACGTCACGCAGGATCCTTCGGCGGCGTGGCGCGTTCCCACGGCCTCGCCCGCGGCGACCGTGGAAAAGTCCCCGGCGCGACCTTCGATCGAAATTCCGACCGAGGAACCGCTTTTCGATCTCGATGTCGATCCCGACCTCGTCGCCGCCGAGCCCGCGTCGAGCGAAACCCAGAACGGTTTTGGCGATTTCGAAAAGAGTTTCGACGCGGAGTTCGAGGCGGAGTTCGAGACCGAAGTCGTCGCCGACGTCGAGACCATGACGATCCCCGCCCCGAAAACGGCCGCCTCGCGGCCCGCCGTGGACGCCGTGGACGCCGTGGACGCACCGACCATTTTCGCGGACGAATTTGGGGATCTGGAAAGTGACGGTGACTTCGTCGATCCGGATTTCGAGGGACTCACACCCGACGCCGCAACCACCCCGCGCTCGAAATCCGCGCCGCGCGTCGACGCGCCGGGGCGTCGAGAGTCCACGCCCGCCGATCTCGCATCCAAATCGTCGAAAGCGGAGCGACCGGAGGCAAAGAGCGTCGACGAATTGCAGGCCGAGATCGACGGGCTGGTCGGCCGGACTCGATCGGCCGTGGCTTACGTGGACGACATCGCTCCGGACCCGCACGTGACCACCGAGGAGCTTCTGCGTCGCGGCGACGAGCTCATGCGCGACCGCGTGTATTCCAAGGCGCAGGACTTTTTTTCCGAGGTCGTGCTGCGCGAGCCGAAGAACGCCGAGGCGTGGACGCGTCTGGCGCGCGCGCAGTATCGAAACCGTTTCGAGGATCGGCTTGACCGCACGCTCGACGCGGTGCGCTCTTGCCGTAAGGCCGTCGCGGTGAAACAGGATTTCCTCGGCGCGTACCAGACGCTCATCAAGATTTTCGAGGAAGAGAACAAGCCCGAAATTGCGCGGTCGGTCGCGCTCGCCGCCATCGAGTTCCACCCCGGCGACGAGGAACTCTCGAAGCGGCTTCGCACGATCGAACGCCGCATGAAACGCGCGACGACCTGACGCCCGGGCGCGGACGCGCGGCAGCATTCCCACCGGCCCGAAAATCCGTACAATGCCTGCGTGCCGTCGCGTTCTCCGGTACCGATTTTGTTTTGCACATCGAGAGGATGGTCATGCCGATTCCCGGACTCGCCAAATCGCCGATCATCTATGTCGGCAGCGTGAAGAATCTCCGACGCAAAAAACCCGCGACCGCGAAGACGCCGGGCGTCCTGTGGTTCGAGTACACCGACGACTATTCCGTCTTCGACTACGGCAAAATGCCCGACCGCATCCCCGACAAGGGCGCGGCCGCGGCGATGATGACCGCAGTGCTTTTTGAGCAGATCGCCGCTGCCTCCACCTGGCGCGCGTTCGACGACACATCGACCTGGTCGCAGATCAAGGACAAGGCGCTGCGCGAAGAACTTCGCAAGTCCCCGGTTCTGGCGGAGTGGAAAAAGACCGGAGCGCCGACGCACTACCAGGGCATTCTCGACGGAGACGGCCGGCCGCTACCCGTGTCGAAACTCAAGTCGCCCAGCAACGTCGTGCAGGTCTCGTCCGTGCGCATCATCCATCCCGAGCCCGCGATCGTCTCGGGCCGCAAGCTCTACAACTACGGCGCGTTCACCCCCAAACTCGACAACCATCTCGTTCCGCTCGAGTGCATCTTCCGCTTCGGCGTGCCGCGCGGATCTTCGCTGCTCAAGCGACTCGCGAAGAATCCCGCCTACGGCGAGGAGATCGGCCTGACGAAGCCCGTGCAGGAAGGCGACGTGCTGCCGCGCCCTATCGTCGAGTTCTCCACCAAGCTCGAACCCGCCGACCGGATGGTGCCCTACGACTTCGCCATGAACGCCGCGGGCATGACCGGCGACGAGTTCCGAACGCTCGTGCATGGAACGATGCTGCTGGCCCTGTGGCTGCGCGGCGTTTTCGCGCGCCATGGCATCAAACTGTGGGACGGAAAATTCGAGTTCCTGCGCATCGGCGGGCGGCTGGTGCTCGGCGACGCGATCACGGCGGACGAGCTGCGCCTCACGTATCGCAACCTGCAGGTCAGCAAGGAACCGCTACGCCAGTACCACCACCGCTATCATCCGACCTTCGTCGAGGCGATGGAAAAAGCGAAAAAGATTTCTCAGCACGACGACCGCCCGCTCGCGCAGATTGTCGAATCGCTCGGCCACCCGCCCAAACCCGTCGACCCCGGCGTGGTCGCGGCGGTCTCCGACATGTATTGCGGCATCACCGAGGCGCTGGTCGGGAAACCCGTCTTCGGCGGACGCGCGACGCTCGATCAGGTCGCGAAGAAGCTGAAGAAATACGGCATCGCGTGAGCGCGAATCCGCCGCTCGCCGGAAGGTTCGTCGTCGAACCGGACGGCGCCTGGCGTCACAATGACGAGGAGATCACGCACGAGCGCACGTGGAAGCTCTTTTCCACGGCGCTCCGGCGCGACGACGACGGGCGTTATGTGCTCGCGATCGGACGTGAGCGGGTCTTCGTCGAAGTGGTGGACGCGCCACTCATTGTCACCGCGCTGCGACTGGAAGACGGCCGCGTCCGGCTGCGCTTTCACGACGACACGTATCATTTGCTCAATCCGCGCACAGTCCGATTTCAAGGGAACGTCCCGTATTGCGAAGGCCGTGACGGACTGCCCGCGAAGTTCTCGATCGCGGCTTACCACCAACTCGCCGAGCACATTCACGAAACCGAAGAGGGCTTTGAACTGCGCCTCGGCGATGCGGCGGTCGCACTCCCGCCGCAAACGAATTAGCGCGCCTGGGGTTTCGCCAGCAGGTTTCGCCCGCCCGTCGCGAGCACGTATCCGCCCGCCGCGATGAACGGAATCTGCGAAAGCAGGTGCGTGACGATGGCCGCGGCGAGGGAGACGTCCTTCGGCAGGCCGAGCAGCGTCGCACCGGCGATGAAGCCAAGGTGATAAGTGCCGATAAATCCCGGCGACGACGGCAGCGCGATGGCGAAGGCGATCGACAGGACGATCACGAAGCCCGCCCACAGCGGCACGTCGATCCCCGCTCCGCAAAACACGCACACGCTCGGAAACGTCGTGACGCTCCACGTGGCGAAGGATAGCGCCACCACCGCCGCCGCGCTCGCGCCGGAGTCGAGCGACGCGAGACCGCCGAGTGCGTCGTGGATCCATCGGCGCAGCCGACCGGGCTCGGCGGCCTTACCCAGCACCGCGTCGCGGTTGCGGCTCAGAATCCATCCCCCGCCGAGCGTCGCGACGCACGCGCAGATGGCGGCGATGGCGAGCGTCGCGGGCGGGAGCGGCAATCCCGGGAACCGGTCGCCAAGCGTCAGCGACACGGCGACCGCGCCGATCGTCGAGATCGTGATGACGTCGAGCACGCGTTCGAGGACGAGTCCCGTTGTGGTCGCGAGCACGCCCGCGCCCGTACGCCGGGCGAAATACGCGATGCGCATCGCCTCGCCCGAACGCATGGGCAGAAGGCCGTTGAAGAAGATCGACACGAGCACGGCTTCGAGCGACGCGCGATAGGTGGAGCCCGATCGGCGCAGGAACACGTGCCAACGCCACGTTCGCAACAATGTGCCCACAATCATGAAACCGAGCGCCGCAACCATCGACAGGGGATGGATCGAACGGATCGCACGCCACGCCTCGGCGAAGTCGACATTGCGCAGCGACAGCCAGAGCGCCAGCACGGTGATGATGAGCGACAGGCCGATCGCAACGGACCGACGGCGCAAAATCCGCGTGAGCCGTTCAAACGACCCGGCGAGCGACTCGTTCACGACGCCGCCGCGAGTTCGGTTGCGATCGCCTGCCAGACCTGATCCGTCCCGATGCGGTCCATGCAATCGATCGTGCGGCAGCGTTTGACGTAGCCGAAGATCGAACACGGACGGCATGGCACGCGCGTCGAAACACCGACGCCCATCCCCGGCGGCGGACCCCACTTGCGTTCGTCCGACGCGCCGAAGAGCACGACGGACCGCCTGCCCAGCGCGAGGGCGAGGTGCGTGACTCCGGTGTCGCAGCCGACGTACAGCCGCGCGCGCGCGACCACCGCGGCGGTTTCGTCGAGGCGTAGGCGGCCCACGAGACTCACGACGCGCCGATCGTTGACCGCGTGCAGCACGTTTTCCGCGAGTTCCCGCGCGTCGGCGCCGCCGACCAGCACCACCCGTCCCGCGTCCCGCGCGAGCAGACGCCGCACGATCTCGGCCCAGCGCCCCGCCGGCCATTCCTTCCCGCGCGCGCCGCCGTAGGGAAACACCACCAGCGGGCGCTCGGCGTCAGCGGGAAGTCCCGGCACCTCGCGTGGCAATTTCGCCCGGTCGAGCAGACCCGCGAGTTCGATCGTCGTCTCGCGCGGTCCGCACAGCGGCTCGACGAGATGGTCGAACGCCTCCGACTCGTGGCGATCCATCGGGTAGTCGACGAGGTGCGTGTAGAGCTCATTGCGTTCGGGCTTGATCTTGAAGCCGATGCGCACCGGCGCGCGAGAAAGCAGCGTGAACACCGCCGACGCGTAGTGAAACTGCTCGGTGTCGATCACCACGTCGAAGTCGCCCGAACGCAGTCGTCGCCAGAATGTCCACGGTTTTTCGTCAAGCGTCAGGACCTCGTCGAACAGATTCGTCATGGCCGCGATGGCGCGGTTGCGCTTTTGCGCCACGAGCGTGATGCGCGCGGCGGGGAAGCGGTCGCGCACGCGGCGCACGGCGGGTAACAGGAGGATCAAATCGCCGATTCCGCCGGGACGAATGACGAGCACACGCCGAACGTTCTCGGGGGCGATCTCCACAAATGGAGGACCGAACGTGCGACGGAAGTGCCGCCAGCCGAGCCAGCGCGCGAGAATCCCCGCCGCGTAACGATCCGCCCACTTGAAGAGATCGGTCGAGGCGATCATGCGGCCGGCTCGTTCGAGGTGGCGGGCGGATCGGGATTTGTGCGCGCGAGCCAGTCGTTCAGTCGTCGTTTCCAGAAAAACGAGCACGCGAGGAGCGCGAAGCCCACAAAAGTCATGACGCGGCCGAGCATGTCGGGCGGGGTCGAGCCATAGTAAAGTCGCACCTCGCGCCCTTGGGGATATACGAGTTGGAAGTTCGGTGAGACCTGATAGATACGGTTCGCGCCCTCGACCTTCCAGTTTGGGTAGTAGCTCTGCTTGATGATGTGCGGTTCGCCCGGGCAGTCCGTCGTGAATTTCACCTCGCCGTCCGCGAACGTGCCGATCTCGACGCGGCAGTCACGCCTCGCGGGTTTGTGCGCGGGCAACGTCGCGGGCGACGCGCCGAAGACATCGGGACCAAACGTCACTCCGGGCACCGGCGCGCCGTCTTCTGTCTGAATCCGCACGTGGTAAAACGCGCCGCCCACGCCCTGATTGAGCTTGACGATCAAGTCGTTGCGTCCCTCGCGCAGACGAACGGCCTTTCTCGCGGGATCCTCGGGCTCGTGTCGGCGGAATTTGCCGATGCGCTCACCGTTCCAGAACGCGGCGACATCGTCGTCGTGCGCGAAGAGCAGCACGGCATCCTGCTCACGATCCGAATAGACTCCGGCGAAGGCGTACACGACGAGATGATGTGATGGATTGAGCATCGCGTCCACGTCGATCTTGCCTTCCCGGACGAACGATCGCCACTCCATGCCCTTCACGTCGCGCCCGGGCCGCAGTTTGGCCTCATCCTCGCCCGTGGGATTCCAGTCGAGTTCCTTCTTCAGATCGGGTTCATGGAAGAATGGGCCGACCATGCTCCACGACGGGATCTCGGTGCGGTCGGGTCGCCCCTCCGCGATGAGGCCGAAGTAGGTCGCGAGGTCGTACTCGGGCCCGATCCCGGCGTCCGGCACGTCCTCCCCGGGTTCCACGTACGCGAAGGGTCGGTCGAGCAGCGCGGGCAGCGCGAACCACTCGATTGCGCGTTCCTTCCAATTGTCGGTGCGCAGCAACGCCGGATGGTGTTCGGGAACATCAACGAGCGGCGTCGGTCCGCCGTCGCGCGCGAAGACCTGATAGTCCGCGATCTGTCGCACCATCGTCCAACCGGGCCGGCCGACCATCTCTTTTTGCAATCGGTCGTAGTACGCCACGAAGTGACTGACCGAAAACAGCTCCATGTGACGCAGCCCCGCGTCGAGTTCGAAGCCCGGGGCATTGACGAGCTTGGGGAATCCCGCGCAACCCTTGGAGATCTCGCACTGCACGGTGTAGCCGAATAGCGCTCCGGTCGCCGAGTTGACGATGTCGCCGACGAGAAATGGTTTGCCGATCATCGCGGGAAACGCTTCGAAGATACGGTCCGAACCGAATCGGTTGTTCGCGCCGGTCTGATCGACGACGAAGCGTCCCGGCGTGTCGCGCATCGTCTCCATCATCTCGGCGAGAATCGGATACGCGCGCTTGCGCTCCACGCCGTCCATGTTCCACTTGTACCAGCCCGAAACCTCGTCGCGGTCCATCGACTGCAATCCCAGCACGATGACGCACAGCGCCGCCGTCGCGGCTCGTTCATAGGTGAGCCAATCGATCAGATACGATGCGCCCAGTGCGACGAGCATGACGAACGCGAACCAGATGAACGGCCAGAACCGGATGTTGCCGAAGCTGGAATTGATCTTGCCGCCCACGTGCCAGAACACGAACGACACCGCCAGCATGATGGCGAACAAGCCGCCGACGCGGTGCTTCTTCCAGATCGCGAATCCGATGCCGGGCAGTGCCAACGGCGCGATATACGCGGCCCACGTCGGGAAGGTTTTGAGCAGCACCTCGTCCCAGTCGCCGCCGAACTCCACCGACCACGCGCCCTTGAGCATCAGCGGAACGAGCCAGAATCCCGCGCACAAAACGCCGATGATGCCGCTGGGCAGAAGCGCCGCCGAGCGCCCCCACCAATCGCGCCCCCACAAAAACACGCACAGGCCGATCACCATGATGGCGATGAGCGTCGTGAAGAAATGCGAATAGAACAGCAGCGCCAGCAGCACGGCGGTCCAGATCCGCATTCGTCGGTCCTCGAGGTCGCGAAACGCGAACCCCAGAAACAACGCGAAGACGCAGAATGACCACGAGTTGGCGATCATGCCCGCCAGCGTGCTCTTGACGTTGACGCCCCACATCGTGTGCGTCTGGACGAAGACGAAGGGTACGGCGGCGATGGCGGCAAGAATCGGCAACGCCTTGGGGGCGCGGCGGATCTGCCTGATGCCGAAGTACAGACAGCCGGGTAGCGCAAAGATGCCGAGGATGGAGACGATCTTGAACGCGATGTTGGCGGGGATGACGTACGAGAGCACCGCCATCGCGAAGTACGGCAGGATGAAATAGAACTGGTACATGGGAAAGCCCGACCACCAGCCGCCCGCCCAACTGATGACCCGGCCGTCTTTGAGCGTCTCCGCCAGATGCGACAGCAGGTAGTTGTGCGCGGGTGTGTCGCCGCCGGTGGGCGTGGTGTCGAGCACGAGCAGCGAGGGCGGAAAGTACGTCGCCATGAACACGGCAATCGCGATGAGCACGGCGGCGTCGGCGAGCCCCCGATGACGATCGCGAATCCAGGCGACGACGGACATGACGCGTGATCGTTTCTAGCGACGGCGCTTCTTGGCGGTTCGCACGCGCCGCGCGATTTCGAGCGCCAGCACCGCCGCGAACGCGATGCCCGCGAGCGCGATGACGTTTCGACGCGCACCGGGCGACATGCCGCCCGCGCCAACGGCGGCCTGCGTGACCGACACGAACGTGTAATGGAATCCCGACAGGTCGTATTCGAAGACAACGAAAATCGGATAGGTCGAACCGGGGAGCGCGGAGAAGTTGTCGATGGCGAGTTGTTGCTGGGCCTGTCCGTTCGCGACGAGCGCCAGATCGAACTCCCTGGGAACGACGGCGAGTTCGCGCGGACCCAAGACGCGCGCGCGCACGGCCTTGTCCACGTTGTCCTCGTTCTTGAGCGCAACGGTCATCGTCCCCGACTTCTTCAGCGTCACCGCGTCGGCCTTGGCGAAGATCCCCGGTCGGCCGCCCGACGGTCCCGCCTGCATCGCCATCACGTTGGTCGCAGTGAGGGGATACTGGTTGAGGTCGGCAAAATCGATCGTCATCACGAAGGGATAAGAGCCCGGCAGCGCGGGCGGATCGCCGAGCGAGAAGACATGCGTCTGACGCTCTTTCGGCGCGAGCGTCGCCCACTTCGGTCCGACCGACGAGCGTCCGAAATACTCGGCGGTGGGCTGCACATCGCGGGCGGCTTCGTCGCCATCGTTCTGCACCCACACCCTTGCGATCGCCTCGTCTTCTTCCAGCGCGAACTCCGCTCCGCTATTGATCGAGATCCGACCCGCGTACGCGGCGGATGCGCCAAACAGCACGAGCGCCGCCGCAACGGCGAACACCCCGGAAATCCGCCCGATTCGTCGAGTCATGTCCGGCCTTTCGCTGATTGGGGCGGAGTATAGGAAGCTTGACCGGGCCGAACAAGCGTCCACGACACGACGATACGCCGCTTGGTGGGTCGAATTCGTCGCGAATCTACTTGCTCAAAAATCCGAGGATGTCGTCGATGCTGGCGGTGGTCAGCACGTCCCAGTCGGTGTCGATTTTGCCGTGCGCATGCTCGGGCGCGGGTTCGTCGAGGATGCGGTCGACGATGCTCATCTGCGGGCGCGGCGCTTCGATCAGACCGAGTTCCTGCGCGATCTTGTCGACCATCTCCGGCGTCAACACGCGCGAGTTGGACAAAAAGCCTTCGAGCAGCATGTTGTCGCAAAGCGTGTTGATGAGGCGCGGCGTGCCCTTGGAGCGCGCGTGGATGCGCTCGATCACGTCGGGCGGGAAGAGGTTTTGCGCGCCGCCCGCGATGCGGCATCGGTGGAAGACGTAGCGGCGCGTCATCTCGCCGTCAAAGGGCTCGAGATTCACGCGCACGGCCACGCGGTTTTTGAGCGGCAGATCGAGCGACAGCGCGCGCTCGGTTTCGGGCAGGCCGAAGAAGATGAAATTGATGAGCTTGCGGCCCTGAATCTCGATGTTGAGCAGTCCGCGAAACTCCTCCATGAGTTCGCGCGACGCGAGCATCTGCACCTCGTCCACGAGAATCACGGCGGTCTTGCCCACATCGTCGATCTGCCGCAGCCGACCGTAAATCTGACCGAGCAGGCCGAGTTTGTCGGCGGCCGGTTCCGCGACGCCGAGCAACCCCGCGATCTTGTGCAGCAACCAGTCGGCCGTCACGTCGCTATGGATGACGA
This sequence comes from Deltaproteobacteria bacterium, assembly GCA_020845895.1. Classification (NCBI taxonomy): domain Bacteria; kingdom Pseudomonadati; phylum Myxococcota; class Myxococcia; species Deltaproteobacteria bacterium. The sequence continues at coordinate 18,348 of JADLEX010000096.1, forward strand.
CGAGCAGCCCCTTCACGAATTCGTCGGAGGACAGTTCGTCGTACATGCGCCGCGCGAGGGTCGTTTTGCCGTGGCCCACCGGGCCCGTGCACACGGCGAGGCCGCGCCGCGCCTCGATCGCGAAACGCAGCCGCGCGAGACCGCGCTCGTACGGCGCGCCCGGCCAGAAAAAGCGCATGTCCGGCGCGTTGCTGAAGGGTTCGAGACGAAGTTGAAAATGAGTCAGATAACTCATCCGCGTCTCCCGCGCCGCCTTCCGGAGAGGGGCGTTACAAGATCTGGACGTCGCGCGCCGACAACCGGGCACGAAAACGGCCTCACCGTTTCCATTTTCATAGCGAGGAATCCCATAAGAATCAAGTGCTTCGGCCGAGCACTTCAATTTTTACTTGAAGGGTATCCCCCCTCGCGTCGAAAGCCGTGCGCTACAAGATCTGGACGCCCCGTTCGCGGAGTCCAATCGAAAATAACTTCGCATCTCGCCGTCATCCCCTCCCCGGCCGGGCAAAATTTCGTCAAAATGGCGTTTTCTGCCATCAACCGAAGGGGAAGACGACGTGTCGGTGCGTGCGTGCGCATTCTGGATCCTGTTTGTGGCGATCGTCGCGGGGACCTTCGCGGGATGTCCGGCCGAAGACGACTCGGGCGGTTCCGCCCAGATCGAAGACGACGGCGATGACGACGCGAATCCCGCCGACGACGATACGGTGGACGACGATGCGCCGGACGACGACGCGATGCCGTCCTTCGATCAGGAGCGCTTCGACCGACTGCTCGATCAGGCCGGCGGGCTGGAATTTTTCGACATGGCGCCCGTCAA